>NZ_DATJIY010000009.1:0-33788 GCF_035492835.1 Dinghuibacter sp. | reverse complement strand
GTCGATGAGCTTTACGTCACGCGATACTTCCCAGGGGGAGGTGCGGATCATGATGCACAAGGTCACGAAGCGGTGACCCATCAGCGTTGCCGGAGTCGTCAACGTGGCCGCCCGCAGCAGGGGCGAGCCCGCCAGGGCCGCTCCCGTCAGGAGGGCGTCCTTACAAAAGTCTCTGCGATGCATAATATTTTTTTCGGCGATGTTCACGCGAATACCGCGTTGCCCATGCTATTGCGGCGTAGCCCACGCCAGCCCATCCGGACCCTTGCCCACGTCGATGCGCCCGACAACCGTCAGTGTTTTCAAATCTATCACCGCAACGTAGTCGTCCGCCGTGCAACCGATAAAGGCGCGCGAGCCGTCGGGCTCCATCAGGATGCCGGCGGCGCCGTGACCGATGGCGATCTTTTTTACTGCCTTGTGCGTCGCGGCGTCCAGCACCGCGATGTCCCCGCTGCGCAGGCTGGAGATAAGCACCAGCCGGCCATCGCGCGTAAATTGCAGCCTGTTGGCGCCCAGCACGCCGGCGTCGATCTTGTCCACCACCGTCTTTGAGGCCAGGTCGATCACCGCAACCGTTCCGTCGTCCGCGGCGGCCGCCCACAATTGTTTGCCGTCGGGGGAGACGTCGAAGCCCTCGGACCCCCGGGAAACCGGGATAACGGTCTGCGCCCAATCGCCGTGCGGTCGCGGCGCGCCAGGCCCGCCAGGCCCTATGACGGTATCCACTAATATGCTGACGGTCCCCGAACTCACGTTGGTCGTGTACACGCGGCGCTGATCCGGCGTCACGTAAATCATGTGCGTCCGGTTCTGCCCCGTGCCCATCGTCCAGTCAAAGGTCCCGCTGGCCGGATCGTACCGGACCACGCACTTGGACCCTTCCGCGGTGAACCATACTTTCCCCCCGACAAAAGTGATGCCGTGCGGCCCCATAAAAGGTTTGGTGTCGATGGGGTGAAGCGCCGTCCCATGGACCAGGTCGATCACGTCCAGCTCGTGCAGGCTGCCGCCCCCGTAAATGGTAACGTACGCCGTGCGACCGTCGGCCGAAGCGATCACCTCGTGCGGATCGGAGCCCACCGGGGCCTTGGCAACGACTTTCAGCGTAACTGGGTCGACGATGGCCAGGGTGTGGTCGCCCTTCGAGAGCGCCAGCAATTTCGCCTGTGCCGTGGCGCCGCCTGCCGAAGCCAACAGCGCGGCCCAAACGGGTAGCGCCGCCGTAAGGAGAAGTTTCATAATCCGGGTTTCCTGCAAATATAGGGCATAAGCGCCGCGGCGCTCACAGCGCCTGGCGGGCCTTTATTTCCAGGTACTTGTTGATCGACGCAACGGTCAGCCGCGCCGGCGACGTAAACACGGGCAATATGCCGTACTGCGCCAGTTCTTTGGCCATGAGTTTTTTCTCGTAGAGGAACCGGTCGGCGATGGTTTTGATATAGACGTCCTCAAGGGTCTTCGCGTCGCCCTGCTGGAGCGCGTGGAGCTCGGTATTGTCGAAGAAAACGGTCACCAGCAAGTGATACCGGCCGATCGAACGAAGGTAGGGGAGCTGACGGCGGAGGCTGTGGATGGATTCGAAGTTGGTGAACAGGATCAGCAGGCTCCGTTGCTTTAGGCGGCCGCGGAGCTGCGCGTAGAGCTGTTCGAAGTCGGCCTCCTTGAAGTCGGTTTCCTGGTTGTAGAGGGTTTCGAGGACGGTCTCCATCTGACCGGCCTTGCGATCGGCGGGCAGGAACTGGTCCACCTTCCGGGAGAAGGTGATCAGACCGGCCTTGTCCTGGCGGCTCAGGGCGACGTTGATCAAAGCCAGCGAGGCGTTGATGGCGTAGTCCAGCAGGGTCATGCCTTCAAAAGGGAACTTCATCAGCCGCCCCTTGTCGATGACGCAGTATATGGGCTGGCTGCGCTCCTCGACATAGGTATTGACCATCGGCTGTCCCTTGCGGGCGCTGGCCTTCCAGTTGATGGTGCGGTAGTCGTCCCCGGGCACGTAGTCCTTGATCTGCTCGAACTCCAGGCTCAGACCGGTACGCCTGAGGCGCTGGCGACCGGCGTCCTGGCTGCCACCCTGGGTTTCGATCTGTACCCTGCGGAGGTTGACGAAGGAGGGATATACCTGGACGTCCTGTTCCAACCCGAAGGTGCAACGGCGGCGGACCAGGCCCAGCGGCGACGAGACAAACAGGTGTAGCCGTCCAAAGGAATAGACGCCCCGCTCCTTGGGCGTGAGCGTATAGGCGAGCGCCTGGGTTTCGCCGGCCTTCAGCTGCATGTTGCGCTTCCAGTGGCGGTCCTGGAACTGGAGGGGTATCTCGTCCACCACCGTGGCCTGGAGGGGGAAGGAATACGCGTTGCGGATGTGCAGCGTGACCGTGTTGCCGTCCCCGTTGCTGAATCGGGCCGGGGCTTCGCGGGAGGCTTCGACGTGACCGCTGCCTCCATACAGGAAAAAGACGTCGATCAGGACGCAACCCAGCAGGACGAGCCCCGACAACCGGGCCACCTGCGCGAGGAACGGGTAAAAGAAGGCGGAGGCCAACACGAGGATGATCACCCCGGCGATCCCGTAAGTCCGGCGGGAAAGGTAGAACGAGTTATAGAAATGCACCAGTAGCAAGAGCAACTATTTTATCGGGGAATCTCCATACCCTGGAGGATTTGTTGGATCACTTCGTCTTCGGTTACCCCTTCCATTTCCTTTTCCGGGGTCAGCAGGAGGCGGTGACGTAGCGTGGGCACGGCCACCTCGAGGATGTCCTCGGGGGTTACGAAGTCGCGTCCCTGGAGGGCGGCGGTCGCCTTGGCGGCGTGCATCAGCGCGAGCGACGCCCTCGGGGAAGCGCCGAGATAGATGGAGTGGTGCTGGCGCGTCGCCTGCGTCAGGCGGGCGATAAAGCGCAGCAAGGGCTCCTCGACGTGCAACCCCCGGACCTGCTGCCGCAATTGGGCGATACGCGAGGCCGTTAGCACCGACTGCACCAGGGAGACGGGGTCCGCGACGTCGGCCCGGTTGAAGCGCGAGAGCATGTGGATCTCTTCCTCTTCCCCGGGATAGGGCACCTTGATCTTGAACAGGAACCGGTCCAGCTGCGCCTCGGGCAGGCGGTAGGTACCTTCCTGCTCCACCGGGTTCTGGGTCGCCAGGACGATAAAGGGCAGGTCCAGCGGATAGGTGGTGCCGTCCATGGTGACCTGCCGTTCTTCCATGACTTCGAATAGCGCTGCCTGGGTTTTGGCGGGCGCCCTATTGATTTCGTCTATGAGTATGAGGTTGGAAAAGATCGGCCCGCGTTTAAATTCGAACCGGGCGTCCCTGGGATTGAAGACGGTGGTCCCCAGGACGTCGGAGGGCATCAGGTCGGGCGTGAACTGTATCCGCGAAAAGCCTACCGACAAGGTCGCGGACAGGAGACGGGCGCTCAGCGTCTTGGCCACGCCGGGGACGCCTTCGATGAGGACGTGACCGTCGGCGAGGACCGCCGTAATGAGCAGGCGGACCAGCTCCTCCTGGCCCACCAGCACCTTCCGGATCTCGGTGTGTATATGGTTTACGGCCTCCTGTAATTCCTGGAGGTCGGTCCGTTGCTGAAACAAGGCTTCTTCTTGCATTATAGAGCGGTTTTATAGAATTTTTCGATCAATTGATACCATTCGGTGAGCTGCTCCGCCGACAACGAGGGCGCGTCGTGGACATACCGAAGGTTGGTGGCGATGTCGCGCACCAGGGGCTCGTCCACGCCCGACCGCGAGGCCAGGCGGATGATGGAGGATGGCTCCGCCGTATCGAGCTGGGTCTGGTAACGGGTGCGGATATGCTCCTGGAAGTGCTGGCCCATTTTGATCGCCAGGTTGCGGTGGTCGCCTTTTTCGTAGTACATCGTACCGATCGTCTTGACCCACTCCAGGGACTCGTTGGTCGCCGGGGCCTTCTCCGGTATGATCCGCTGGCGTCGTTTCATGTTCAGGAGTATATACAACAGCAGGAGCAGTAACAGGGCCCCCAGGGCGGGTCCGATGAACTGATGGTGCAGGAGCCTGAACAGGCTGTCCCAAAAACCGCCGCCAGGGCGTTGTTCTTCCTGGACCTTGTATAGGAAATATTGGTTCCATATCCCCTTGGTGACGTGCACCGATGCGGGCAGGGCGGACCAGAAATTGTCAAAATAGCGCATGTTGTCGCCATAGAGCAGGAAGTAGTTGCTAAAGGCCATCGGCGCCGTCTGGAGGATCACCGCCCCGTCCCCCGCCGTGATCCTGACCATGTTGGCATAGTGATAATCGTTGACGCCGAGGACCTGGGTAAAACTGCTGTCCAGCGATACCACCGAGCGGTCCAGCCGGCGGCCGGGGTAAAAATAGCTGGTGGTGTCCGGGTAAGGCGGCCGGGTGAACGACACCCGCAGGGAATCTTCGGTGTCCACGTTCATGCTGTTACCGGTGAATACCTCTTCGGTGAAATTGCTGAGCTCGACGTGGAGCTTTTCCTTTACGTCCTGGGTAAAGCGGGCCGCGGAAATGACCAGGTAATTACCCTGGCGGACCCAACGGACCATGCCCGCCCACTCATCCGGATTGGGATAAAAATACGGGCTAAGGACAAACATGACCTGGTTCCGGTCGGTATCGCTAAGGTCCCTGAGGAAGTCGTTGCTGCGGCGGCTGACCGCCACGGGCGTCCGGGCGAAAAGACGGTTGAACTCCTGGAAGGCCACATACGCGCCATAGGGTCTTTTGTCCTTATAGTTGAGGGTGATGGTGGCATCGAAATGACGCTTCTGCCCGCGGTTCATCCAATAACCCAGCCCCCCGACGACGAGGACGCCCAACAGGACCCAGAGGACGGTATAGATCGTATTCTTGCTCAAAGCGTGTCAAGTCTGTTTTGGAATTGGTCGTACCGGGTCTGGATGTCCCCGAAAGCGGCGGGTGAAGGGACAAAGCCGCCGTACCAGGTATAATCGTAGTGCCGGGTTAGCCCCGCAAAGGCGTCATAAACCGCGTGCCCCCGCAATTCCGCCAGGTATTCGCGGTTGGTCTTTTCTTTTAAAAGCCGAATCAGCCCTTTCTCACTCAGCTGTTGCAACGTGGTAAGGTACAGACAGCGTTCCGCCTCCCGGTAGTCGCCGGCCGCCAGCGCCCTTTTCAGCGCCTGCGCGGGATCGTCGGGGACCTCGTCCGCCGTTTTGTTTTCATCTCCCTTCAGTTGGCGGCTGCGGTGAAACCACCGCACGCCGGTGGCCGACTGGACGATGTATACGATGGCCGCTACCAGGACGCCGGCCAGCAGGCTCCACCACAAAAAGGTCATCCAGGGCTTTTGGAAGAGGTCGCCCAGCCACTGTCTGAAACGATCCCACCAGTTGTCTTTATGGGGCTCGGTTTTTTTCGGGGGTTCGGGTTTGTCCTTGCCTACGGAAACATACCAGAAGTCGTCCAATTTGCGCAGGCTGTCCACGACTTCCACGGGCACGTGCCGGGGATGCAGGGTCACCGGCTTGACGGTTTTATTATACCAAAGGGAGTCGGACGCTTCGACGGCGACCGTGTCACTCTGCGCGTGGACACACAACGGCGCCAGCAGCATCAGCAAGGGCAACAGCCGGATTTTATGCATTCGGGCGCCCTCCTTTCCGCGCCAGGCGGATGGGATAGATCACGAAATAGCCGATGATGAAGGACAGCGAGCCGATCAGGATGATGAGCTTTCCCCATACGGGCATGCCCGCGTACCTGGTGACAAAGCCTTCGAAAAAGGCGGCGGTGATAAAAACGGGTATGAGGCCCGACACCATGATACAGGCGTCCCTGGCGTTACGCTTGAACGATTCCATCCGGCTGAGGGTGCCCGGAAAAAGAAAACCGGTGCCTATGATCATCCCCGCTGCCCCCGAAATGATGAGCGCGGATATTTCCAGGGTTCCGTGGATAAAAACGGTGAGGAAAAAGTCCCCCGCCAGCCCCTTTTGGGCGAACAGGTATTCAAACGCCCCCAGCCTGAGCCCTTCGTTGATCAGCTGGAACAGCGGGACGAAGCCGAACAGGACGCCCCCCGCCAGCATGATGATAGAGACCCGGATGTTGTTGATCAGGATGTACAGCCACATGACCACCTGGTTTTCGCCCTGGTAGACGGCAAAGGGATTGCCCGCGGCGATGTTGTCCTCGGTCTGGTTGACATAGGCGTTCCCGAGCATTTCCCGGATGAACGATTCGTCGCTCCTGGCCGACAGCACGCCAAGGATAAAGAAACCCGAAAAAAGGGCCAGCGAAAACAGCAGCACCCACCGGTGACGCGTGATCGTCATGGGAAGCTTATACCGTACGAATTTGGCCAGGGGGTTGGTCTCCGCTTTGCGGTTCCCGTATATACCCAGGTAGATCCTGGACGCGGCTACGTTGAGGTAACGGGTGGTCCTGCTGGTGGGATAAAAGGTCTTGGCATAGGACAAATCATCAACCAGCTGTATGAACTCGGTGGCCATTTCATCAGGGTCGGAGGACTGCTGTTGTTCAATCTGCGTCCAGCGGTCTTTGTTCTTCTTGATAAATAATGCTTCCCGCAAGCAGAAAAAATTTCCTGAAATTTACGGAAATTGTCATTATGAGCAGTATCCGTATTCCAACGAGCTTCAATATCGACCTGGAATTTGACATCCCGGAATTTCACCGGCGGCTGCTGGCGCTGATCATCGACTGGGCCATCCTCATCGTGTATGTATACCTGGCGGTAAAGGTCTTCCAGGCGATCATCCCTTCGGCGCACAACGAGTCGTCCGTAGCCTTCGATGTCGCGGTACTGCTGGCCCTGATCCCCTTTTTCCTGTATTTCCTGCTCACCGAGGTCTGGATGAACGGGCAAAGCCTGGGGAAAAAGGTGATGCGGATGCGGGTGGTCAATATGAACGGAGGGAAGCCCACGCTGGGGCAGTTCGTGATCCGCTGGCTGCTGCGCCCGGTGGACTTCGGGATCACGTTTTGCGTGGGAGGGCTGCTGTCGGTTATATTTTCCAAATACTCCCAACGGCTGGGCGACCTGGCAGCGGGCACCATCCTGATCAGCACCAACACGCGCGCCGCGCTGGAGGAAACGATCTTTATGGAAACCGCCCAGAACTACGTCCCGCAATTCCCGCAGGTGATGCGTCTCAGCGACCGGGACCTCAACACGATCCGGTCGCTCCTGGAAAGGGCCAAGGGCAACGACCATTTTCATATTGCCGCCACCGCCGCCGAAAAGATCAGGACGGTCCTGAAAATAGACACGCCCATGGCCCCCTATGAATTTCTCGAAACGCTGCTAAAAGATTACAACCACATTTCGGTGCAGTGAGCCTAGCCCCTGGTGGCAAGCATCGCCCCGATCATGACGGCCACTATGGCGATCAACCAGATGGAAATGCCGATGATGGCCAGTATCCCCCTGAACTTGAACACCGATTTCAACCGGCCCAGGGCGAATGTCAGCGATTCCTGGTCGTTGGTATCGACGGCTTTCCGTATGTGCGTGGCGAATTGGAACAGGTAAAGCGTGGGGAAAAAAGCCACTACCGCAATCGCCAGATAAAGCAATACCGCCCCGAAACCTCCGGTTTGGGAGTACTCGAACATACCGCCCATCGAACGATAGAGGGTGCTGGTGATGGCGCCGGCGAAAAAGCCCAGGATGGCGATCAAACCTTCGAAGATAAAGCCCAGGATCGCGAGGAACTTGGCCCATTTCGAGGCCTCCCGCAGGAAGGCCTGCGCGGCCGAATCGACGTTCAGCTCGAAAAGGTGTGTTTGTTGTTCTTCCATGAAGTTCATTTTTGTGGGTGAACTTCAAGATAGGAAAAATTTTAATATGCCCTGGCGAACAACACGCGTTCCTTGGACGGCTTGCCCGTGAGGACACACTTTCCCGCTTCCTGGGGATTGTCCAGGGGGATGCACCGGATGGTGGCCTTGGACAGCTCCTTGATCTTTTCCTCGGTTTCGGCGGTGCCGTCCCAATGGGCCGATACGAAGCCGCCTTTTTCATCGAGAACCTTTTGGAAGGTATCGAAGTCGTCTACCCGGGTGATGTGGTCCTGGCGGAATGCCAGCGCGCGGTCGTACAGGTTCTGCTGGATTTCTTCGAGCAGCCGGGCGATACGGCCAGGCAGCCCTTCCAGCGGCAGGCTCATTTTTTCCCTGGTATCCCGGCGGGCTACTTCCGCCACCCCGTTCTCCAGGTCGCGCGCACCGATGGCGATCCTGACGGGTACGCCCTTCAGCTCGTATTCCGCGAATTTCCACCCCGGCCGGGCGTTGTCGGAATCGTCGTATTTGATGCTGATGCCGGCGTCCCTGACGGCCTTTACCAGCGGGAGGATCCGCTCGTCGAGCTGTTTTTTCTGGTCCTCGCCCTTGTAGATGGGCACCACTACCACCTGTAATGGAGCGATCCGGGGCGGCATGACCAGCCCGTCGTCGTCGCTGTGCGCCATGACCAGGGCGCCGATCATACGGGTGCTGACGCCCCAGCTGGTGGCCCACACGTAGTCCAGCTTGTTCTCCTTGTTGGTGAATTGCACGTCGAAGGCCTTGGCGAAGTTCTGGCCGAGGAAGTGGGAGGTCCCGGCCTGAAGCGCCTTCCCGTCCTGCATCAGCGCTTCGATGCAGTAGGTGTCTACCGCTCCCGCAAAACGCTCGCTGGGGCTCTTGGTGCCCTTCACGACGGGCAGCGCCAGGTAGTTCTCCACGAAATCGGCGTACACCTCCAGCATCAGCCGCGCTTCGGCCACGGCCTCCTGCTCGGTCGCATGGGCCGTGTGGCCTTCCTGCCAGAGGAATTCGGCCGTCCGGAGGAACAGCCGGGTGCGCATCTCCCAGCGGACCACGTTGGCCCATTGGTTAATCAGCAGGGGCAGGTCCCGGTAGGATTGTATCCAGGTCTTGTAGGTATTCCAGATGATCGTTTCGGAGGTCGGGCGGACGATGAGCTCTTCTTCCAGTTTTGCCTCGGGGTCCACTATCACGCCGGCGCCGTTGGGATCGTTCTTGAGGCGGTAGTGGGTCACGACCGCGCATTCCTTGGCAAAGCCTTCCACGTGGGCGGCTTCCTTGCTCAGAAAGCTTTTGGGGATAAAGAGGGGAAAATAGGCGTTCTGGTGACCGGTTTCCTTGAATTTACCGTCCAACACAGCCTGCATCCGTTCCCACAGGGCGTAACCGTAGGGTTTGATCACCATGCAACCCTTCACCGCGGAGTAATCCGCCAGCCCCCCTTTCAATACCAGGTCATTGTACCATTGGGAATAGTCCTCGGAACGCGCCGTAATTTCTTTGCTCATAACCGCTCTTAAATTTCGCTGCAAACGTACATAAAATGTGTTAACTTTATTGTCGGGATACTAAACCCTTAACCCATGACACTGCGATATATAGTGCTTACCCTTGCGATCGGCTGCCTCTACAGCTGCTCTTCTGCGAGGAAGGCGCAATCGACAACGACAACCGACGACGCTTATTACTCGGACGGAAGCCAGGATTCAGGCAGCGGCTACGTCGCCAACGACGGGAGCGACGACCGGGTACAACCGGCCAGCACCGCGGATAACTATAATCAGTATGCCTACGGCAACGACGATAACGGTTATTCGCCGTACAGCACCTTTTACGATCCGTTCTGGGGCTCCGGCTTCGGAATGCCCTTCTATACCGGCTTCTACGGTGGGATGGGCTTCTTTTCCAACCCATACTACCCGTATGGCGCCGGCTTCTACCACGCCTTCGGCTATGGCTACTATGGCTACCCGATGTATTATGGCGGATTCTACAACCCCTATTATCCCGGCTTTGGCTACTACTATAGCCACTATGCCGTAGCCTCCACCGGCGGATTTTCTTCCCTGTATATGGGCGGTACCAACCGGGTCAACGTACTGGCCTATAACAACCGCCACTACAACAACGTAACGACCACGGTGGCGCCCCAGGCGATAGCCCACCCGGTCAACGGCACGATCTCCGGACGCATGGCGACCTCGATCGCCAGCAACAAAGTTACGACCAACGGCTTCCAGACCTACCGGCCGACAGCAACCCGGACGGCGGGCAACGTCCAGCCGGCTAACAACCGCAGTTTCGTCCGCCAGGGGAACACGGCGCGCACGACCAATCAGCAGCCGGCGCAGCAACGCACCTTCCAGCAGCAACCGGTTTACCGGCCCGCGCCCTCCGGTGGCGGCTTCCGCGGCGGTGGCGGCGGGTTTGGCGGCGGCGGTCGCGTAGGCGGCGGCGGCATTGGCCGACACTAAGATTTGTTTCAAAAGACCACATAAAGGAAAACGGCAACCTAATGGATTCGGTTGCCGTTTTTTTTTAATATATTTAAGCCAAATCCAAACCGATGAACCGCCATCTTTGGCTCTGTGCCTTCCTCCTGACAACGCCCCGCCTCTACGCCCAAACTTCTTCCGGCGATGACCGCATCGAACACATCAGCGCGTGCTGGCGGCAGATCGACAGCGACTCATCCCTGCAAAAAGTAAAGATGAGCTCCAAGGAGTTCTATGGCGAAGAGACGTCGGCGGGCGCCGCTTCGATGGTTGGATCCTTCAAGCGCGACAGCCTATGCAAGATCGACGTATCGGTGGGCATGTCCTATGGCATCCTCCGGGAACACTACTATTTTGCGGGCAACCAACTGCTCTATGTCAGCGAGACCGAGGACGACTTCAAAGACCAGGCGGAAAAAAAAGACGCCGTACGCAGCTATGAGGCCCAATTCTATTTCGACAAGGATGCATTGATCCAGAAAATGGCCAAGGGCCGGCGGTTGATGGGGCAGGATGACACGCACCATTACCTCGAGCTCTATCATAACGGGCGCTACTATGCGGAGTTGCTGCTCAAGAAATACCATTCAAATACGCCGTCACGGCCTCCCGCTCCTGCGGTCCGAACCACCTGAAGTCCGGGTCCCGTTTGAACCAGGTCATCTGGCGCTTGGCGTAATTCCGCGTGTGTTGCTTGATGAGGGCGACGGCGTTCTCTTTTGTCGTTTTTCCATCGAGATAATCGAATAGTTCCTTATAGCCGACGGTGTCGAGCGCCTTTTCGGTTTTGAATTTTTGGAGGCCTTCGACCTCGTTTTCGAGGCCACTGTCCATCATCTGGTCCACGCGTTTGTTGATACGGTCGTAGAGGACGTCGCGGGGCAACTCGAGGCCGACTTTTATTACGTTGTAGGGGCTTTCCTTACGGCCTTTTTGAAATGCCCTTATGGATTGCCCGGTGGCCTCCAGTACCTCGAGGGCGCGCATGAGGCGATGCGGGTTCTGCGTTTCACCGGTGGCGTACCACTGCGGGTCTTTCCGCTTGAGCTCTTCCTGCAGCCACGTCATCCCGTTTGCCGCATATCCCTGCCTCACGGCGTTTCTGGTCTCTCGCGGGACCGGCGGTATATCATCCAGGCCTTCGGTAAACGCTTGGATATACAACCCCGTTCCTCCCACCAACAGGGCGACGTCGCGCGTCGCGAAAATGCCGTCCGCGGCCCGTTGGGCTTCTTCGGTGAAAACGGCCGCGTTCACCGTTTCGGTGACGGAATGGGTGGCGATGAAATAGTGCGGGACGCGCTTTAATTCCTCCGGGGATGGGCGTGCCACCCCGATATCCATTTCCCGGTAGCATTGCCGGGAATCCGCTGAAATGATGGATGTCTGGAACGTTTCGGCCAGGTGAACGGCCAGGTCGGTTTTTCCCACCGCAGTGGGACCGGCGATGACCAGGATGGTTTTCAACGTTTATATTTCTTCGGTGAAGTTGTCGACTTCACCTTCCTGTTCGCTTTCTTCCCCGCTCTCCGATTCCCCACCCTCTCCGCCTTCTTCGCCGAAGCCTTCTTCGCCTTTAGTGAGGTCGTATTTTTCTTCTACTTCGACGAACTTGTCTCCCAGCAGGCTGCGGGTTCCATATTGGTTCGGGGCAAGCCCTTCGGTCCGGATCACGCCGGGGTAGGACTGTTTCTGGTTCTCGTCCTTACTGACGCTGATCAGCTCCAGCAGGAAGGTCCAGTTCCGGTTGAAGTCGTAGATGTAGATGAATTTCTGGTTGGGGTCCTTGATCTCGGAGCCGATCTGGGTCTGATCCATGAGCAGGGGCTCCTTTACATACGGCTTGTCGTACTTCTCCAGGGTAATCTCCCGGCCGCGTTGCCAGTGGTCGTTGCTCCGGTAAAAGGTCGCTTTGTGCTTATTGTCAAACTCGAAAGACTTCAATACAATGTCGTTCAATTCCTTGAAGCTTTGACTGTGTCTGATGACCACATCTCTATACACCGCGTCGTCCTCTTCCCAATAAACACGAAATTTAAGTACCGCCATTACTCCTGGGTTTGAATTAATACAACAAATTTAAACGAATTAATTACATTTTCACAGGCTCCAGGCCATGCTCCCGGCCCACCTTTAACATCAAATGATATGCCGCCTCGTATTCGTTGGGGATGATGCCGTCCAGGATGGCCTCCCGGATCGCCGTTTTTATGTCCCCTACGACCCGCCCGGGGGGCAGGCCAAAGGTTTCCATGATGATTTCCCCGGTGATCGGGGGTTGCCAGTTCCGGATACGGTCCTTTTGCTCCACGTCCCTGAGCCTTTCCTGGACCAGCTCGAAATTGTCGAGGTAGCGCTTTACCTTTTGTTTATTCTTCGACGTTATATCCGCCCGGCAAAGCGTCATCAGGTCCTCCAGGTCGTCCCCCGCGTCGAACAGCAACCTCCGGATAGCCGAGTCCGTGATGTTCTCCCTGGTCAGGCTGATGGGCCGCAGGTGCAATTCGACCAGTTTCCGCACATACCGCATCTCCTCGTGCTGGGGCAGCTTCAATTTGCTGAAGATCCGGGGCACCATCTTCCCCCCCACGACTTCGTGCCCATGAAAAGTCCAGCCGTGCCCGGCCTCGAAACGCTTGGTGGCTGGCTTCCCGATGTCGTGCAGGATCGCCGCCCAACGAAGCCATAGGTTATTTGTGTGCTCTGAAATGTTGTCCAGCACCTGCAGGGTATGGAAAAAGTTATCCTTGTGTCCCTTTCCGTCGATGTATTCGGCCCCGGCCAGGTCCACCATCTGGGGGAAGATCCGTTGCAGGAGGCCGGTCCGGTACAGGTATTCGAACCCGATACCCGGCTTTTTGCTTTTTACGATCTTATTCAGCTCGTCGGTGATCCGCTCCTGGGTGATGATCCTGATCCGGTCGGCGTTTTCGGTGATGCTCTCTTCTGTCATCTTCTCTATCTTGTACCCGAGCTGGCTCGCAAACCGGATGGCCCGCATCATCCTCAACGGGTCGTCGGTAAACGTCGTGCCCGGCTCCCGGGGCGTCCTTATCCTTTGGAGCTCGATGTCTTTTAGCCCCTCGAAAGGGTCTATTAATGTCCCGAAGTCTTCCTGGTTCAGGCTCACTGCCATGGCATTGATGGTGAAGTCCCGCCTCAGCTGGTCGTCCTCCAGGGTGCCCGGCTCCACCTCCGGGTTCCGCGAGTCCCTGTTATAGCTCTCCCTGCGGGCGCCCACGAACTCGAGCTCGATGTCCTCCACCTTGAGCTGGGCTGTCCCATAGGTCTTGAAAAAGTTCACCGCCGGCTGCGGCCGGAACCGCTCCGCTACCTTTTGCGCCAGGGCGATCCCATCCCCCACACAAACCACGTCGATGTCCTTGGTCGGACGGCCGATGAGCTTGTCGCGGACGAAGCCGCCCACTATATAAGAACGCAGCTGCAGCTCAGCCGCTGCGCTGGCGATCTTTTTAAAGATGAAAAGTTCTTTATCGGTGCAGAGGATGTCCATTTTTTTCTTTTTGCTTTGCTTTCGGCCGTTTGCCCCGGCGCTTTTCGCCTTTGCGGCGCCTACGGCCGTATGACCTCGACCTTGCCGTCGCGGCCCCACCGGATCACTGACGACGGTTGGGCCTTTTCGGTATCTTCTCTCCTATATTTTACTACATAATCCACGCCGTTTATGATTGGCGCGCTTACTTCCCCGTATGTGCCCGGCGACGGTTCCCCCGAAAGGTTCGCCGAGGTCGACACGACCGGCTTTTTAAAACGCTTCACCAGGTGCCGGCAGAAGTCTTCGCCCACGATCCGCATCCCCACCGACCCGTCGGCGGCCAGCAGGTTCGGCGCCAAACCGATCGCCCCCGGGTAGATCACCGTCGTCGGCTTGTTCACCGTTTTCAGGTAATCGAATAGTGCAAGGTCGGGGGCCGCCGTATACCTCAACACGTCCCGCTCATCCGCGACCAGCACGATCATGCTTTTGCTTTCCTCCCGGCGCTTGAGGGCGTAAATCCTCGCCACGGCGTCCGCGTCCGTCGCATCACAGCCGATCCCCCAGATCGTGTCCGTCGGGTAAAGGATCAGGCCCCCCCGGCCCAGTACCAACAGGCATTGTTCAAGGTCTTCCTGAAAGTCCATCGCCGCAAAAGTATTTTGAATTACGTTTGCAAAAAAATTGCAATAAACGCGCTTTGGCGCCAACACATTTTATATGGATTTGAAAGGTACGATTCAAACGGCTTGGGCAGATCGCTCACTTCTCAAGGATTTGGCATACGCCGATGCGGTCCGCGCGGTCATCGAGGCGGTCGATAAGGGGGAGCTTCGCGTCGCCACCCCCGTCGTCCTGGCCTCCGGCGAGTCGGTCTGGACGGTCAACGAGTGGGTCAAGCAGGCCATCCTGATGTACTTCGCTATCCAGCAAATGGAGACCT
This sequence comes from Dinghuibacter sp., assembly GCF_035492835.1. Lineage (NCBI taxonomy): Bacteria > Pseudomonadati > Bacteroidota > Chitinophagia > Chitinophagales > Chitinophagaceae > Dinghuibacter > Dinghuibacter sp. The sequence continues at coordinate 19,045 of NZ_DATJIY010000009.1, read as the reverse complement.
ATACGCTGCCGCCCTTCGAGTTCTACGACAAGATGAAGCTCAAGAGCGACTACAAATCCATCGGCGTCCGGGCCGTCCCGCACGCCGTCGCCCGTTATGGCGCCCACCTGGCCAAAAACGTCGTGCTCATGCCCAGCTACGTCAACATCGGCGCTTACGTCGACGAAGGCACCATGGTCGATACCTGGGCCACCGTCGGCAGCTGCGCCCAGATCGGCAAGCACGTCCACCTCAGCGGCGGCGTCGGCATCGGCGGCGTCCTGGAACCCCTCCAGGCGAGCCCCGTCATCATCGAAGACAACTGTTTCCTGGGTTCCCGCTCGATCGTCGTCGAGGGTGTCATCGTCGAACGCGAGGCCGTCCTCGGCGCCGGCGTCGTCCTGACCCAATCCACCAGGATCATCGACGTCAGCGGCCCCTCCCCCATCGAACACCGCGGCCGGGTCCCCGCCCGCAGCGTCGTCATCCCCGGGACCTACCCGAAGGAGTTCCCCGCCGGTATTTTCCAGGTACCCTGCGCCCTGATCATCGGGCAGCGGAAGCCATCCACCGATACGAAGACGAGCTTGAATGATGCGCTGCGCGATTTTAATGTGAGCGTATAGCCTCCACCGGGATCGTGTGCGCGCACCTGAAATGCCCCTGTGGGCACGCTTTATAGCCATGGAGCCCGCACGGCCGGCAATCCAGCGCCACCGGCGTCTCCACGACCCGCGACACGTCCGATAGCGGCCCGAACCCAAAGTACGGCACCGTCGAGCAATATACCGCCGTCACCGGCGCGTTCATCGCCGAGGCCAGGTGCATCGGCGCGGAGTCGTTGACGTAGTTCATGCCGGCGCCGGCCATCAGCGCGGCGGATTGCAGGAGGGTCAGCTGGCCGGCCAGGTTAATCAGGTCGAAGCCTTCACGGTCACTCCCTTTATGGCCGCCGTTTTCGCCGCCGTTACGGCCGCTCGCGGCCGCGATCCGCGCACACAACTCCGTATCTCCTGGCGCCCCAAGTAAATATATCGTTTGTCCCGCAGGGTAAGCCCGTATCAGCTCCACCCACTTTTCCTCCGCCAGCTGCTTGGTAAACCAAACCGAGGCGGGGCTCATCGTGATATAGGGTTCGGCTTTAAACGCGCGCACCTTCCCGTAGTCGGCCTCCGACGGATACAGCCTTGGCCGGACAACCGACTTATCCGTCAGCCTCTCTATGTCGCCGTTCAAACCCTCGTTGTCCGTCAACCCCGCAATCAGCGACAGGTTCCGCTGCACCTCGTGCACATACCGTTTCGGGTCCGACCCGATCACGTGCGGCTTCCGCTCCGTAAAATACCGTGATAGCGGATTCTTGTCGAACCCGATCGTATACGCCCCCGAAAACACCGTCATCAACCCCGAGCTCGCGAACCGCTGCAGGTTGATCACATAGTCGTATTTCCGCGCCCTTACTGTCCGCATCATCCCCCACAGGTTCCGCATCTTCCGCTCCTGTTTGTTCCACACCAGCACCTCGTCGATCAAAGGGTGTCCCTTCAGCAAGGATTCGTTCCCCTTCCTCACCAGGAAATCGATCGTATCCTCCGGATAGAACTTCCGAAGCCGCTCGACCACCGGTGTCGCCAGCACCACATCCCCCAAAAAAGCCGTCTGAATAATCAAAAAACGCATACGCCCGCAAAGGTAGCCTCCCCCTCCCGTGTTGCCCCCACCCTCTTAAAAAATAATTTCACGGATCGTAAAATCCCGTATATTTGCACCCCGATCTCACAAAAGATCAGGTACCTGCCCAGGTGGCGAAACTGGTAGACGCACTGTTTTCAGGTAGCAGCGCCGCGAGGTGTGCTGGTTCGAATCCAGTCCTGGGCACAAGGCCCCTCCGCTTTAGCGGAGGGGTTTTTTCGTTTATACGCGTGGCGAATGTGCTTCGCGTGGCTAATCCTCGCAGCCACGGGCTACTTGATCAACTCCTCCAGCGCGCTCCGGTCCCCGATCTCCGACATCCAGCGTATGGCCCCCGGCTTATACACGCCGGTCTTGTCGATTAAGGCATACCCGGGATACCCGCCGAAGGAGAAATAGCGGGATATTTCAGCGTCCATGGCTTCGTCGATCAGGAAATGCATACCGGGCTGCTTCAGCTCGGCCACCTTTGATTTCCATTTGTCTTCCGTGGAGCCGTTTATGGTACACAGGTAAACGAAAACCACGGGCAGGCCCGCGGACTGTCCTTCCAATTCCTTGCTGTGCGGCATTTCCGCAAGACAGGCGCCGCACCAGGTGGCCCAGCGGTCGATGATGATCGCTTTACCGGGGAAGCTTTGGACCAGGGCTTTCAGGAAGTCCGTAGCCTTTCCCCTGGCTATATAAAGGCTGGCGCCAAAGGACGTTTGGATCAATGGATCGCCAAAGCTTGTATGCGGTGCATGTCCACCTGTGGAGGCCAGTGCTTTGTTGAGCTCCTCTATCTTGTCGGCGGTTTGTTTACGTTCTGCCTCTTCCACCGAAATACACCACGGCGTCCGCATGCTGGAAGCAGCATGGTCCATGGCGGCCCTTTGATCCACCAGGTCCGTGCTGGTACTCAGCCGGAGTTTCAGGAAGTCTGCCTTGGCGGGAGAAAAGGCGCTGTCCAGCCGATGGATTTCCATGGCCAGTCTTCGGTTCATCGCTATGGCCTGCACACGTGGCCGAAGCTGACGGGTCCATCTTTGTATGTTTTCCGGGGATGTAGGCATTTTTTCGCTGTCCCGCAGGGAGTCGATTGACGCTCTTTCATCCGGCATCAGGTCCGGCAGTTGCGCTACGTCCTTCCAGGTGACCGATCCCCCGGCATCAGGAAGCGCGTTGAGGTACATCGTCAAATAGTTGTAGAATATAGAACCGCTGTTGGACATCAGGTAACTTTTGTGTCGGCAGATCCTTGTCCAAAGGCTGTCGGGCATTCGCTTCCCGAAGTAGGCGATACATAGTTGGCCATAATAGTCGGACATTTGCTCGTTGTCAATAATCCAGCCATACGGTGACGGGTTTGAGGCGATGAAGCTATCCCCCAGCTCCCTGATCGAATCGTTCAGGCGGTTATAGACCTGTAGCAGGCTATCCGGGTTGCTACCGAATTTTTGCATAATCGACATTACCCGTCCACCCAGCTCCAGTTGTTCATTCCTCCTGTATAAAATGAAGTTATTCAGGTATGTATTGAGAGGGCCGTCCGTGCCCAGATACCGAACGCCCTCGCCGTTGAATTGAACGCCCTTGGCGGCCTTGATCTTTTCCATGTCGAGCTCGATGTACAGGTCCTGGTTTGCACAGATCCCGGCATAAAAGAAGTCGCCATAGCCGACCCATATCTGCTGGAAGGGAAAAGGATAGTCCAAGGCCAGGGTGAAGCTGCCATCCGGCGCGGGGCGAACGGTTTTGTGCTGCTGTAATTGAGCGAAAGGGGTCACGATCGTGTAGGATACGTCCACGCTCTTGAGATCGTCCGGTGACAGATGCAGGATCTTGCCGGTAACTTTTGGAACGGCTAGTTTCTCATAGAGTGAATTGAATGCTGCGTCTTCCGGGGAGAGGACGTCAGCCGGGGTTTGCGCCCGCGCGTAGCTACATACACAAAGGGAGGCCAAAAGGACGATAGAGGAAGTTCGCATATTACCAAGGTTGCTCCTCTAAATATAAGCTAATTGGCCTTCTCCTCCCTATACCCCTCCGGCACCTTGAACATACCCGCGGGTAAATCCCGCCGCTCGACCTTTGACAACGCCGTAACGGTATGGGAGTCCTTGCCGCGGGACTCCAGGCGTACAAAAAGGCCCTCGCAGCCCATCTGTTTCAGCTTTTCGGCGACCTCGGGTGAAAAGGCCGAGGCGTTTTCCCGGGCCTGGAATTTTTCCATCCAATGACGGAAACCAGGTTGCATGGGGACGTCGTTGCTTTTCCAGATGTCGACGGTGTCGACTATGCTGAAAAAGCCGCCCATCTTGATGGTCGAAATGATACGCGCGTGGACGCAATGGAATCCCAGCCAGGTCTCGTCGCCTATGCGGGTTACGACCGAGTTCGACCTCATTCGGGACACGCCCATGGCGGCGGTGTCGATGTGGTTCCGGGTGAAGGTTTTGGCGGCGTCGTCCAGCTCGATGGTTTCGGTGGGTGTATGGCTGTCGCCCAGCAGGACGATGGATGGGGTCGAGGCCTTTGCGCCGTTCGTGTCTATTCCCAGCAACATCTCCACGCGGACGGCGCCGCTGCCGGCCATATACATTTTCGTGAAGCCATTCATACGTATCGCCTTGCCCGAGCCGGAAACCGTGTATTCATAGTACAGGTCGCTGCCGGAACCGGAGACGCCACTGACGGCGGAAGACGCTCCGACGCTGCCCGCCGAATTCGTACAGCCTGTCAGCAGGGTGAGCGCCAGTGACAGGCATATTGCCTTGTTCATAAAGGTTGACATTTAGGTACGGGAAAGATGGGCATAGTCCGGCGGCGATCCGGGGCGAACCGACGAACGGCGGGATAAAATCGCCAAGCGGGGCTGCAGAAGGCAGCAGGGGCCGCGGGGCTGAACGGCAACACGGGCGGCGGCGCGTCAGCTCACCATCGGCAGGTACTTCGTCCTGCTATCTATGATAACCCATCCCACGACCGCCATCAACGCGAAGGTGATAGGCAAAGCCGAAGGCGCTATGCTGATATTGGCCAGGAGGATGCCCGTCAATACCGGGAGTATCACGATGGCGCCCAACGCCCGGGTCCTGGGGAGGATCAGCAGCAAGCCGCCGAGGATTTCTATGGTCCCGACCAACGGCATGAGCCAGCCTATGGCTGCAAACGCCATACCCGCTTTTACCATTTTTTCGGGCATGTCCTTGGGCGCCGGCATATAATGAAAGAACTTATCCAAGCCCGCGTTGATGAACATCAGGCCGGCCAACAGGCATAGAACAAAGAGGATCTTGCTTTTCATACTTACGATTTTAATGTTAGACTACTTGTTCAGACGCAACAGCAGCTCGTCGAGCTTCTCGAGCGTCGCCGTCATGCCTTGTTCCATACCCATCGAAACGACCTGTTCCAGGTCGGTGAGCGACTGGTAGGTAACCACCGTTTCCACCAGGGTGCTCGCGCCCTTGTCGAGGAACGTCACGAGCCATTCGGCGCGGGGGAGGTCCTTGTTGATGTCGCCGGCGGCATTGGAAAAAGCATCCAACGTGGTATAGTAGTCGATCGGGTGTATCTTGACATATTCGGTCCAACCCCAGTATTCGGCGCCGTTGGGCTCCACCATGGCGTAGTGCCAGTGGCCGCCTTCGCGGAAGTCCATGGACTTTGTCTTTGTGGTCAGCGGTTTGGGGGCGAACCACTGGTCGAGCAATTCGCTCCTGGTGTAACAATCCCATACCAATGGCCGGCCGGCCATGAATTCGCGCCGGACCGTGAGCGTGTTTTTTTCCTTGTCTGCGATAAAGTCGAACTGCAAAGGTTGTGTCATTACGAAACCGTTTAGTTGCAAAAATAACAGCAACCGATCGGATGCGCAAATCTATTTTAAAAGAAAGGGCGACGCGCTACGGTTTATACCAACTCAACTCCCCCCACAGACACAAGCTCACCGCATACCCATTCCGGGCAGGGTCCGATCTTTGAAAAACCATGTGTAAGCCCGGATCGAAATACACATACCATTGGGGCATATCCAGCCCGATGCCGGCCGAAGCCATTGGCAACAACGCATAGCCATCCAACGGTACGAACCAGGACACGTAACCGCCCAACCACCAGGCGCCCGGGTCCAGTTGCGGAGGGACGTTCAAACCGCTGTTCTTGAAACGGAGGATGGCGGCGTCGACGTCGACCAATCCCAGCATTTTCAGGATGATCCACAAATTGAACAGGAACCAGGAGGCGGCGATGGCATCCTCCCCGCCCATGGCCAGGAGCTCGTTGACGTTGGCGGTGAATTGCCCGGCTTCGATGGCCTGCTCCAACAGCGCTACGGCTTCGGGGCGGCTGACCGGCTCGATGCCCCGAAGCGCGGCGGCGGTGGGCTCGTAACCGTCGGTGAGGACGGCCATATAGCTGGCCGCCAGGACGGGGTCTAGGGCCCTCGCATATGCCGAAAGGTCTTCGTCCAACCGCGCGGTGTCCAGGTTGACGGGTATCTTTTTCCGGATGGCGTCCGTCAGGACGACGACCCCGTACCGTCCCCACCAAACGCCGTTGCGGCGGGGATCGGCCTGTTGCACCGCGACCGCCGACGATGACGCTACCGGCGTGATATCCAGCTGCGGGAAAAATGCCTCGCCGTAGGCTTTGGGGTCGCCGATATAAAAGTGGGCCCTCCACTTCTTTTGTTCCGGTGGTTGCGGCATGGGCGTGGCGTAGGGCAGATAAATCGCCAACAGGTTCGTCAAAGCTGCGCGGTGGACTACGCCGACCTGGTCGTCCTTATAGTAAGGAATGGCGTCGAGCAAGGCAACCACCTTTGTAACGACCGGGGGGCCGTCTCCGATGGACTTGACGAGGGCCGCCGCCAGGGAAGCTTCGAGCCGCTGATAATTTGCCATAAGGATTGCTTATTTATACCAATTGCAGGCCCCCCAGTAACAATAACTTTCGCTGTATCCATTGGCCACGGTGATGTGCTTGCGGGTGGGCGCGAAACGCCCGTGCGACTGTTGCTCGATCTCGGGGAAGCCGGCTGTGATCCCCGCCCCGGCCATGATGACTACATCGGACCCGCCCAACGGCTCGAACCAGGACGTATAGCCGCCGGACCACCACTGGCCCGGACCGACCTGGGCCGGGACGGCCAGGCCCTGTCCGATATAGTACCGGATGGCGGCGTCCACGTCCATCATGCCCAGGGCCTTCAGACACATCCACAGGTTGAAGAGGAACCAGGTCGCCGCGGTCGTAGTGGTCCCCCCCAGGGACAACATAAGGTTTACCGCCGCGGTAAATTGACCCGACGCAATGGCCGTATGCAAGATCGACTGGGCTTCGGCTTGCGAGAGGCGCTCCGCGATGGCCGACAGGGCCGCGACGCTGGGCGGGTACACCTGGAGGAATATCGCCAGATAGCTCGCCGCAAACGCCGGTTTGAAGCTGGCCGCGTACAACAGCAGGTCTTCGCTCAACCTGGCGGTATTTACCGGCAGGTTGACCTTCGTGTGGATCGCATCAGTCAATACCATCACCCCGTATCTGCCCCACCAGGCATCGTCCAGACCGGGGTCGACCGTCTTTACCCTCTCCGCCACGGCCGTGGCCGCCAAAGAGGGTTTGATCCCGGGATAGAAAACTTCCCGGTAACCCGGATAGGGGCCGTCATAGGTATACACGTAATGATCCAGGTTGTGAAACTCAGAGGGATGGGGCACTATAACGGAGGTGGGCAGCTTGGCCGCCAGCAAATTCACCAGCGCGTCCCGGTGCGCTTTCAACCAGCCGGGGTCACCAAAATACGGGATGGCGTCGACCAGGGCATCGACCAGGGCTTTGACCGGGGGAGCCGCGGCTCCCCCGATCGAAGTTACCAGGTCTTGTGCGAGCTCGGTTTCGAGTTGTCGGTAATCGGACATAGGGGTAAGTTTATAAAACGACCGGTTCCTTGACGGGCGCGGGTTCGACGATAACGCGGAAGGTGACTTTTCCGCCACCCAGGCTATTCTTCATCTCCAGGACGCATGGGACGTTCATTTTCTCCCTGGCCTTGTTACCGTTGGGGGCGATAGTCCCCGTCTCCTTGTCGAATTTCAGGAAGTCGGGAAGGTTGGCCGGCGGCGTGAACGTAATCGGCGAGCTGGGCGTCAGACCATAGTTTGGACCATACGCCTGTCCGGTGTAGGGAATGGAATCCAGCATAAAGGAGAGGTCCGGCATCGTCACGAAATTGGGCGCTATACCCGCCATTTTCAGGGTGAAAAGCGAACCCGTCCCCTCCGTCGAATAGACGAGCTTATCGCCCTTCCTATCGATCCAACCGATTCCCTGACCCGAACGGTACTTCCCTTCACCATCCGCGAACACCGGCTGGAACCGGATCGCCAGGGAGGCCAGGGCGGTGCCGTCGTTGGCCAGCCTTGTAAACAAATCCAGGCAGCTGGTCTCCCAGGTTTGGGTCAGTACCACCGGCTGTTTGTCCTTTTTCCCGGTCCCCATTTTTGGTTGAAAAGAAATGGTATGGTCGCTCATCAAACTGAGCATCAGACCCACGGGACTTGCCCCGGGTTTGGTTTGCACGAGGGCGGCGATCCTGCTTAGCCCAAACCCGGTTGTGTCCACCTTCCATACGCAATCCGGCAGGCTCGAACCCGTGGTCAGGTCGATGGCGCCGTCGGGTCTCGCGGTCCAGAGCTTACCATCGGTTTCCAGGGAGAAGCCGAGCATCAGGAGGTCGTTCTGGCTGCTTAACTTGTAAGGAATGACGTAGTCGATGGCGCAACACTTCGATGGCACGAAGAAACCGGCGGGTTTTACATAGTCGTTTACAAACTCCTCCACCGGATCGGGTGGCTTCTGGAACATCAGATAGATCATAAGGGCTATTCCCACCACCGCGGCGACGATGGCCAGCGGCCCGGCAGCGGATATCACGGTAGCCACGGTACTCCCCGCGGCGATAAACCCTCCTTGTATCAACCAGCCGCCCGCCATGGCGAAAAGCGTCAGCGACCCGGATATGATGTTGATGATTTCCGATCCCAGCGCCACACCAGATCTGCCTTCGACGATAAAATAAATGCTCAGCGCGATACCGCCCAACATCAACAGGGGCCCCATCCGGGTAGCGATAAACTCGTTCAGGTTACTGCCAAAGACCCTGGCGGTCCAGGCGATCTCGACCGCCTGGTTCTCCGTGATATTCATCAAAAGCGCTACCTCCTCCCGCAGGGCTGCGGCGCCGGCGGTATCCCCGAGCCACAACGCAGTCTTGTTGGATACGCCCATGAGCCCGGTGTTGAGCTGCTCGGTGGTGCCGTCGATCAGGATCGACGAGATCGCCACGCTCCGTTGCCAGACGTTCATCCCCGTTACGTTGAAGATGGCGCCGATCCGGACGCCCCTTTTTACGACCGCGGCGAATACCTGTAGCCCCATCTGGACCGTATCCAGTATGACCTGGGCCCGTTTGCCTTTATCCATTTGGTCCCAGCTCTGGTAAGTCTTGATGAGATTGATCATGTTCATGAGACCCAGGCCGCCGATCAACAGGCTCCCGAACTTGGCGGCGCCGTTGGAAAACCGGGGGTGTTTTTGCTTGAACCACTGTTCCCATTGACCGGCGATGACGGGCAGCGCCATGGCCGTCCGGGTGAAACCGGAGATGCTGCGTAACGAGGCGAGGGATTCCTGTAACAGCTCGTCGAAATTCTCCGCGTCGACGATGGCCTGCATCTCGCCCGCGGCCCTGGCGATTTCCACATCGCTGTTATCGATATTCTGTTCCACGAATTTCTGGAGGTATTCCTTGACGAGCGAATAATCCTCCGCTTCGCCAGTAAAACCATACATGCTGGGCAGTATGTTGGTGGCGAGGAAATTGTTGATGGCGGCGTTGTACTGCCGGGCGAAAAACCCGGAGGGGTCCAGGGCCGTCAGCACGGCGATGTTTTGCTGGAGCATCCGCGCCAGGGCGGTACCGTCCTTGGAACCCGAGCCGCTTCCGATACCCTGGCCGATCTGCGCCAGGACCATGGGGTGGATATTGTAGGCATAGTAGGCGAATGCCCAATAGAGCTTGTTGGTCATCGCATAGACGCCAGACGAAACGACATCCGCTTTGAGTTGGCCGATGAGATCAGGGGGCGTCTTTTTGTCGGTGACGATACCGTCGATCTCCAGCAGCGACACGGCGACCTGGTCGTTGATGGCGCCGGTATGGGCTTCGGCGTTTCTGGCCTGGTCTTCCCAATAGAGCACGATGGTGGCGTTGAGGTCTTCCCATCGGTATCTGAAGAGGAGCTGCGAGTGCGTGGCATACACCTTTGAATTGGCCACTTCTTCGTGGAGCCAGGCGGCGGCCCTGGGTCCGTTCATGTGTTTGCAATTGGGGTTGCTCCCGTCGGCCAACCCATTGGTAAGCACCACTGTGCTAAGGGACTGGTACCAGGCCGCGGGGTCTTTTACACCGGGGACGGGTGAGGCGGCGACCTCGGCCAGCCTCCCCTTGAGGACGGGTTGGGGCGTGCCCGGGAACAAGCGCTTCCACAAATCCTTTGATACGAACGAATTCATGATCGCGGACATGTCGTCCATGACGCCTTTTTGCACCTCATCGATCCAGGCGCCTTCTTTATTCTGGCGGAACTGGCTCATGGCCAGGAGTCCATACATATCCGGCGACACATCATCCAGCCGGGCCTGGAACGTCCTGGCCTCCGAGTACACCTGGCCATACAGGTCCTGGTGGGCGGCAACGGCCTGTAAGGCCTCGGCCGCGGTCAACCGCCGGATCGTCGTCCCATCGTTTATGAACGTGCCCGTATCGCCGGAAGGGTCGAAGGCAAGCACACCGGCAGCGGGTAAACCAAGCCGTTGCTGCAGCGTTTCCGGTAAGCCCGTCCATGACAGGCCGTTTTGGATCGCCCGGCACCGGTGCCTCGCTTGTCCATCCAGACAAATATCCCCGCCAAACAAACCAAAGGCGGCGTGTCCGGCGTCCGTTTGATAATAACCTGCTATCATCGCATGCTCGCGAAGACCCCGAAAACCCGCCAGCCTCCCGGCGGGAGCGAAGTCGTCGATCTGTATCGCCCCGTTGATCTCCACCATGGCCGCTTGCTCCCTGGCGAGCAACCAATAGGGGTAAACGGAATCCGGCCCGGTGGAGGGTTTGTTTTCATCCCGCGGCGGCGGGACGTTTGCCTGAAAACCCAGGTCCCATACGAGCCGGCCTTTATAGTCGCCGGCGTCGAGCATCGCGCCGAATTCGTCCGGGAACGGCTCCCAGGGCAGCGCCTTTGTTTCCAGGTCCTCGAACACAAAGGTGAAATCGGGTGGCGCCAGGGGATTGCTTTTATCCACGGAATAGATAAGCCGGAGACGGTCCTTTATCCAATTCGCGTTTTTCCATTGCGGGGAAGACGGGTCCCAGTCCATGCTAAGGATGGTCCCGCCCCTGCCCGTGACATAAGCGACACCACAATCGAGCGCGACGTCGCATAGAAAACGGACGGTAGCCCTGGCCTGCACCCCGACGAACCGCAGGGAGTCGCCGCCGATGACGCCGCTCGCGCCCAGGCCATCGTGTCCCAGGTGAAGGTCGCCCCCACCGAACGCCCCCCTCCACCGGAGCACTTTGTCGTGGGTGTCGTATTGCCAGGCGTTCCTGGGAAGGGGTACCTGGTCGAGCAATAAAAGATCGCCGGCGGGATCACCCGGGTGCGGGCGGACGAGGATGACGCTGGAAGGGATGTCCGCGTTGACGTTCTCCGATGTGTCGGTGCGGTTAAGCGTCCACTCAAACATTTCTGGGTTGGGCATTGTTTCATGATTTGGGTTATGAAAAAGCAGTCCCCGCCCTCCAAAGGGAGGTCAATCACATCAAATGGCGATGGGAAGTTAGGGTGGCTGATGAACGGAAGGAAGGTACGATGCCGTCCAGGGAAATAAAAATGGGCGCCGTTTAGCGCCCATTATAAAATATTACAAATCAATTTATTATACGATCATCCAGCGTAGCGCTGGCAACAAAACTTCCGGCATTTGCCCCCGCTCGTCAGACATCCACCCATATATTTCCGTCGCTCGTCCCTCGGCCGTTACTCCACCTTCCAGTCATACCCAAACTCCTGTTCGGTGGAACGGGGGACATACTTTTCCAGGGGTCTCGGTCCGCACCCGTTGGACCCCACGCCCAGCGTCCGCGCGTCGATACACAACACCGTGCGGCGGACGGGTGGCAAGTCGATCTTGTATTCGACCTTTTCGAGGTCTTCATCGCCATAGGGCAACGCCGAAAACTGGATCAAGGCGGAATCCCCGGTCACGGTCAGGGAAGATGAAGCCGAGTGCAGCGTGACCCAGCGGACGTCTTCGTGGTTACCGCACTCCATGGGTTTTTCGTACGGGGTTTGCTGGGCGGCGACGGAGCTGCCATACAAACCAATATCCTCGCCCAATTTCCGGTCGGCATAGCTTTCCATGGGGCCGCGGCCGTAGTACCCCACGCTGTCGAATGCTTTCGACAGCGACATCCGGACGCCGACGCGCGCGAGCGGGATGTCCGTGACGTTAAAGGATACCTTGTTCAGCGACCGGACGACGCCGTTACCATCGATCATATATGCGACCCGGTGGCGGATTGACAGGCCTTCCTTCCCCGACGCTTCAAGGTCGGCGGTAATCGTCACGAAACCGCCGGCGGACGCATAAGCGACGTTATCGGCCTTCCAGGACAGGCTCTTCAGCCCGTACCGGTCCCAGGACCGGTTGGCCCAGAGGTCGTCCTGCTGGTGTGGCGCACGCCAAAGGTGGAGCTGCGGGCCGCTGCTGTCGGCGAGCAGTTCGACGCCACGGCCTTTCATGGAGACGAAGCAACCTTTGTGTTTGTCGAAAACGAGCTCGAAAGCGTTCCCCGTGACCGTTATAAAGTCTTTATCGTCGGATGCGTGGGGCGCGTTACCGCTCAGCGCAAACCCCGGCGCCGGCCCTTCGCTCAGCACGAGCTGTTGCGATGCCACCTCAAAGCCCTCGGGCGCCCATAGTGATGAATGCGCTGTAGAAAACGACACCCGGAGGATGCGCTCCGCTCCGGCCTGTCCCCCCGGTATCGAAGGCAGCGGAATCGAGGCGGAGTCGCCTGGAGCGATGGCCGGGAGCGTGAGGTGACCGCTGGCGGTAGTCACCCCGTTTTCCGATAGGGTCCAGCTCGCCCTGAATCCATCCAAACCGATGAACTGGTATTTATTGGAGATGCTGAGACCGCTGGGCGTCAACCGCACGCGTATCCACTGATAGGCATGTTTGAGCGCCGGGTAATGCGGCTTGGGGCTGCGGTCCGAAAACACGACGCCCTTGTGGATAAAGTAATGGTCGTTCGGGACTTCACCGAACCCTCCGCCAAACGCCGTAATCGGGTGGCGGGGGTCGATCCGGTTGTAGATGCCCTGGTCCTGCCATTCCCAGATACAGCCGCCCAACAGGGTGGGATAGCGGTCGAACAGGTCGTTGTAGTCGTCCACGCTGCCCATGGAGTTGAACATGGCGTGGGCGTATTCACAGAGATAAAAGGGCTTGACGAGCTTGGTGTCGCGGGCGTGTTTTTCCAGGGAGGCCAGGTCGGTGTACATCTCAGAGTCGATGTCCGCGGGGTTGTCATCCCCGATGCCAAAGCCCTGGTAGTGGGTGGGGCGTCCCGGGTCGATCTGGCGGATGGTCCTCAGCGCGGCCCTGAAATTGGAGCCGCCGCTGCCGCACTCGTTGCCCAGCGACCAGATGATCACCGAGGGGTGATTTTTGAAGTTCTCGACGTTGGCCACATTGCGGTCGATGATGGCCGCCTTTATCCTCGGGTCCTCGTTGAACTCGTCCCACGCGCCGTGACATTCCAGGTTGGCTTCCGCCAGCACATAAATACCGTATTCGTCACAGAGCTCATACCAACGGGGGTCGTCCGAATAGTGACAGGTGCGGACGTGGTTGCAGTTGGCTTGTTTGATCAGGATGATGTCGCGGATCATCTGCGCCTCGGTGACGGCGTGTCCGTCGTCGGGCCAGTTCTCGTGGCGGTTCACGCCCTTGAGCTTGACAGGCACCCCGTTGACCAGGAACTGGCGGTCGTCCAGGAGGAGCTTTCGAAAGCCCGTGCGAGTGCTCAGCAGCTCGTCGCCCATGCGCAGGACCGTGGTATACAGGTTGGGCGTTTCGGCGGTCCACTTCCGGGGGTGCGCCACCGGTATGGTCACCGTTATGGCCGCTTCAGCGCCCGGGGCGAGCGCGGGCACACCGGCCTCAGCAGTGCCCACTCGTTTTTGTCCGTCGTACAGGTCCACCGCAAAGCGGCGCGGTTCCATCACCGCGGCACCGTAGTTTTTTATTTTGCCAACGACTTTCAGCGTCGCGTCCGTATAGCTTTTGTCAAAATCGGTCGTTACGAAAAAATCGCGGATGTGCTCCTGCGGCGCGCTCCACAGCGTCACATTCCGGAAGATGCCGCTGAGCCGCCACATATCCTGGTCTTCAAGGTAGCTGCCGACGGTAAACCGGTAGACTTCCACGGCGATCATGTTCCTGCCGGGCTTTACGTACGCCGTGATGTCGAATTCTGCGGCGTTGCGGCTATTGACGCTGTACCCGATCTTGTGGCCGTTGACCCAAAGGAAGAATCCGGCGTCGACGCCGTCGAAGGTGACGAATATCCGGCGGCCCTTCCAATCCGCGGGCATGTCGAAGTCTCGCCGGTAGCTACCCACGGGGTTGCGCTCCTTGTACGCGGTCCAGCTGACCGGGGGCGCGCTCATAACGTGGGGGAAATCCTTTTTGAAGATATAGGTGAAGTTGCTGTAATAGGGCGTCCCGTACCCCTTTACCTGCCAGTTGGAGGGAACCGGGATACTGTCCCAGCGGGAGACGTCGTACGTGGGCTTATAGAAGTCCGCTGGTCGTTGCTGCGGCCAGGGCACGTAGTTGAACTTCCAGGTCCCGTTCAACGACCGGTAGAACGTGGAGGCGTGCCGGTCCGCCCGTAACGCCTCGGCCAGCGAGCCATAGGGCATCAGCGTAGCGTGCGCGGGCTCCTTGTGGATACCGATGCATTCGGGGTCTTCGATTTCTTTGGGGACCGCGACCGTGTCGGGGCCGGACAACCAGGAGCGGGTCTGCGCCATGGCGCTACCGGTGAGCAGCAGGGCTACAAGCAAGAACGATTTCATGCGCCCAATTTACGGGCGCCGGCCGGAAAATCAATAACTTCCTTTCGATAATCGAAAGGGTTAGAGCTCACGGCCGGTGAGCCCCCGCACCGATTCCCGGTACGTCTCCCCCACGGGCAGCTCCAGGGAACCGATGAATACGCTGTTCTTCCGTACGGCGGTGACGCCGTCCTTGGATACGATGTAGGACTTGTGTATCCGGAGAAAACGATCGGAAGGCAATTCCCCCTCCATGGCCTTGGTACTCATCCGCACCAGCAAAGGACGGGGGGCGGAGGACAGGTGTATCTTCACATAGTCCCCCGAGCCCTCTATATAGACGATATCGGAAAAAAGCACCTTGACGAGGCTGTAGTCCACGTTGACGAAAAAATAGTCGGCGGGGGCGCCGTGCCGGAGCTGGTAGAGCTCCTGCGCTTTAAAACAGGCCTTCATAAAGCGATCCAGTCCAACCGGTTTTATCAGGTAGTCCACGACGTCCAGGTCAAAACCTTCAGAGGCGAATTTCTTGTAGGCGGTCACGAGGATGACCATGGGCCGGCGTGGGAGCGATTGTATGAACTGCAAGCCGGTGAGACCGGGCATCTGGATGTCCATGAAGATGAGGTCGACGGTCTTTTCCTGTAACACCCGGGTGGCTTCGAAGGCGTCCCCGCAGGTCGCGACCAATTCAAGGAACGCGACTTTCCGGATATAGTCGGACAGGAGCTGCACGGCCAGGGGTTCGTCGTCGACGGCAATACAACGCAGCATCAGTGTAGATTTATTTGGAGGTCCACGATAAACCAGCTGTCCTGCCGGTGGATGTGCAGGGCCTGCTGGTCGCCATACAACAGCTTGAGCCGGCGCCGGACGTTACCCAGGCCGATGCCCGAGGTTTTATCCTTGACTTCGGGCGAGTTCGGGTTATATCGGTTGCGCACGGTAAAATGGAGTACCCCGGATGCCACGAACAGGCCGATATCGATCGACGGGTGTCCGATCATCCCCACGCCATGCTTGAAGGCGTTTTCCACGAAGGGGATCAGGAGCATCGGTTCGATCTCGTATATGTTCGGGGTGCGGTCGAGCGACACCGTTATAGGCACCTTCGAGCCAAAGCGCTGACGCTGGAGGTCGATAAAACTTTCCAGGTACTCCACCTCCTTGTTCATGGGCACGCGCTCCTCATCCGTCTCGTACAGCATATACTGCATCAGGGACGACAGCTTCAGGATGGTCGGCCCCAGCTCCGGCGACTTCATCTGCTCCAGGGCCACGAGGTTGTTGAGGATGTTGAAGATAAAATGCGGGTTGATCTGGGAGCGCAGGAACGACAGCTCCGTCTTCAGGTTTTCCTCCTGGCGTTCGTGGACCAGCCTATCGGCGGCCATCTTGTCGGTGACGACGCGGAAGGCCGTAGCCACAGCGATCGTCAACACGAACGGCGGCACCAGGAAACCCAGCGCGCCCTTCACGCTGAAGTGCTCCAACCCGAAAAAACTGCTGAACAACAGGAAGTGCACCAGCAGGACAGCGCCGAGCACGAGCGCCAGGCACCCGACATAGGCGGCGTATTGCCGCCGGTAGAACAACCGCGGCGTGAGCACATACGCCGTCAGGTAAAACGGCGCCACCCACAAAAGGCTCGTGACGAAATTCAGGTAGAAAAAAGCCCGGTATACGGCGTCGTTGTCGTGATGATGCGACTCTCCGTGGTGGCTGTCGAGCAGGTAAGGCAGCGACAAAGCCACCACCCAAACCCCGATATGCGTCAGTACCCGCTTCATACGTAA
Organism: Dinghuibacter sp.; assembly: GCF_035492835.1. Lineage (NCBI taxonomy): Bacteria > Pseudomonadati > Bacteroidota > Chitinophagia > Chitinophagales > Chitinophagaceae > Dinghuibacter > Dinghuibacter sp. Next base: position 2,400 of record NZ_DATJIY010000009.1, on the reverse strand, counting down.
ATATAGCCGTTTATTGGTCCTCCGACTGAACGTTGTTGTTCCTCCGCTTGAACAGGCTGGCGTCGATCTTCCCGAAACTGTAGGAGAAGTTCAGCCGCAGCATCTGCGGGTCCCTGACCCGGTCGTATTCCTGGGTGAAGTATGCGCTATAGGTATACTGGTCCTGTTTCCTGCTCCGGAAAATATCATTGAAGCTCACGGCCACGTTCATCTTCCCCTTCAGGAACGTTTTCTTTGCGGCGATATCCGCTTCGTAGAACGGCTTGATATACCCCTGGGAGGCGCTCTGGTTCATCATATTGGGGGGACCGGGCTGGTTCGCGTTGGTATTCACCGGGAGGTTGGTCTTGGATTGGTACATACCGGAGACCTGGACGCTAAAGCCCGCCGGCAGCCGGATGCTGGTATTCAGCTTCCCGAAGCCGCTCCACAGGGAAGTGGTGGTCCCCACATCGATGGAGGAATGGTAGAGGTTTACGTTGGCGGACAAGTCCCACCAGGGGGTCAGCGTAAACTGGCCGGTCACCTCCGCACCCAGGGACTGGCTGGACTCGGCGTTGACGTAGGTATTGATCAGCGTGGTCGCCCCCGTAGCGGCGTCGGTATCGGCTTCGATGTATCCCGTGATCAGGTGATCGGTGTATTTATAGTAGATCGAGGCAAGCAGGGTGTTGTTCCCGTTGAAGGTCTTCAAATAGGAAAGCTCCAGGGATTGGGTGAACTCAGGTACCAGGTTCGGATTGCCGCGGGTGATATTGAGCTTGTTGGACGAGTCCGTATAGGGGACGAGCTGGAAGAAGTTGGGCCGGTTCACCCGCCGGGTATAGCTCAGTTGCAGCTCCCGTCCGTCGCCCAGTTTTTCGCTCAGGAAAACCGAGGGGAACAGGCTGACGGGATACTGGTTGCTGAAGGTCTCCCCCGAGTTCAGCAGGGTGCCGTGGTAGTTGGAGCTTTCCGCCCTCAATCCCACCTTGTAGCCGAACTTGCCGATGCTGCTGGCGATGGTGGCATAGGCGGCGTAGACGTTGGCCCGGCTCTTATAGTTGCTGGCCGCGGAGGGTATCAGCTCATAGGCCGCGGAGTCCGGGTTATAGGTATAGTTGTCGTTGATTTTGAGCCGGCTTTGCAGTGCCGCCCGGACCCCGGCTTCCAGGGTGGTCTTGGACGTGAGGGGATCGGTGTAGTCGCTTTGGAGGATGATGTTGTGGTCGTTGCCCCCTCCTTCGATCTTTTGCCATTCCGTGCTGCTGAGTCCGCCCGCATAGCCTTTCAGGTAATAGTCGGTGACGTACATGGTGTTGTTGGTGGCGTTCCCCGAGAAATAACTCGCGTCGGCGGTCCACTCTTCCTTGTCCCTGGCGAAAAGACGTTTGATGCCCAGCGTCCCTCCCCGGCCGTTGAAGATATTGTTGCCTTTGATTTCCTCGTGGCTATACTGGCTGATGGTGCCGGCGGGGTACAGGCTGTCGGTGCTGACGGATAAGCTGGACGCATTATCCCCGTTGTGGTGCATTGCAAAACCGGTCAGCGACAGCGTCGTCTTGTTGTTGATGAAATAGTCGATCCCCAACCGGCCAAAGAACATCGACCCCTTGTTGGTGTCCAGCTCCTGTTGCCGCAGCGACGTGCCGGGTGTAGTGCTGTTGTCGAGCCGTTCGGTGGACCCCGTCGAGCGGTCGCGCATCATCCGGCCGTTGATGTCGGCGGAGACGTTGATCTTGTTCTCGCGGACATTGAGGCTCGCGCCGCCGTTGAGACCACCGTACCGGTCCGCGCCCGCGCGCACGCTCCCGTTATATCCCTTTTTCCGGTTCTTTTTTAGGACGATGTTGAGGATACCCGCGCCACCGCCCGAGGCATCATACTTTGCGGAAGGGTTCGTGATGACCTCCACGCTCTCGATAGCGTCCGCCGGGATCTCGTCCAGGGTGAGGGTCGTTGGCTTCCCATCCACCAGCAGCTGGGGAGAAGCGCCGCGGAGGGAAACGTTCCCGTCGATATCGACGTTTACGCTCGGGACGTTTTTTAGCACATCAAGCCCGTTCCCGCCGATGCTGTTGATGTCCTTGGAGACGTTGAATATCTTTTTGTCCATGTCGACGGTCATCGCCGGCTTGCTGGCCGTGATGACGATCTGTTGGAGCTCCTTTGCTGTCGGCTGGAGTGTCAATTTACCCAGGTCCTGCTCCCCGTGCAGGGTCACCGCCTGTTGGAGGGCGTCATAGCCCACCGCGGTGACGCTGAGCTGCAGCGGGCGATTCAGTGGCAGATCCTCGATCGAGAAGTCGCCATTGCTTTGCGTCTCGCCGCCCTTGAGCAAGACGTTCTTGCCGCCCGCGGGAGCGCCCGGGGCGCCTTTCCCATCCGCCGCGCCCTTCGCGGCCGGGCCGAGCACCAGCA
>NZ_DATJIY010000008.1:0-23736 GCF_035492835.1 Dinghuibacter sp. | reverse complement strand
CGGCTGATCTGGCGCATCACGGTCTGGATGTCGTCGTTGGAGAAGCTGAAGTAGCCGTTCCTCCAGGCGACCGAGGCGTCGACGGCGTCGTCGTCGTCCAGGCGGTCGATCCGGCCGTCTTGCGCGATACCGGCGATCTCGCCGGGGTGCATCAGGACGCTGGCGCCACCCCGTTCGACCCGGACCGAGCCACTCAGCAGCGTCGTGCGGATACCGGATTCATCGGGGTAGGCATCGATGTTGAAGGTCGTCCCGAGCACGGTCACGGCTTCGTCCCCGACCTTGACCTGGAAGGCCCTTTTGGCGTCCGGGGCGACCTCGAAATAGGCCTCTCCGTCCAGGTAGACTTCACGGGTCGTCCCCTGGAAGGCCGTGGGGAAACGCAGGGAAGAGGCCGCGTTCAGCCAGACGCGTGTACCGTCTTCCAACACAAAGGGAAACTGGCCACCCCTCGGGGCCGAAAGGGTGTTATACACCACGGCTGCCGCCTCCGCGGTGGGCGCCTGGTAGACCCATTCCCCGGCCTTGTTCTTGACAAGCCGGGTGCCTGTCTGGAGCGTAAGCTCGGTTTTGGTGTTGCTGTCCAGGTCGAACATCTTTCCGCCCGGGAGCGTCAGCAGGGCGTGGTTGCGACCGGGGGCGATGTCCTCCTGAGGTTTAGATATGGTCGCGGCTACCGGCGAAGCTTTCGCGGTGGTCTTGCGGCCGAGATACCAGGCGGCCCCGCCAATCAGCAAACCACATATCGCGGCGGCCATTGCCAGCGGGCGCCAATGTCCCCCGCGGGATTCGAACCGGTCGAGCAAGGCGCGCTCCTCCCGGCTCATGGCTTCCCGGAGGTAGCGTTTCAGCTTGCCTTCCTTGAGCAGCCGGAAAAACACCTCCAGCTCCTCGTCGGAGGATTTTCCTTCCATGTAGCGGCGGACGATCTCGCGATATACATCTTGCTTTTGGGCCATCGGTTAATTATATAGACAGTAAACTGGGTTGGCAGGGTAGCTGAGGGGAAAATAAATTGGCAAAGCCGCGGGAGGCGCGTTCGCCTAGAAATAGCAACAAATGAAGAGGGCGAGCGCGCCCAGGCTGATTCCCAGCTCCTTGTAGGCCGCCTCGCGGAGCACCCGGATGGTGCTCACCATATGGTTCTTGACGGCGTTGCGGGAAATGCCGATCTCGCGGGCGACCTCCTCGTAGGAAAGGCCCTGTTCACGGCACTTGCGGAAAATGTCCCTGGAGCGGGCGGGCACCTGCTGGAGGGCCTTGTCGATAAAATGCCGGTAGTCGTTGGACAAAACCTCGTCGTCGTCGCGTTGTTCCTGGAACTGGCGTACGACGGTGGCCATGGCGTTCTGCGAGCGGCTCACGGATTCGAGCACGTTGAGCGTATGATTGCGTGCGACCGTAAAAAGGAAAGCGGGGAAATAACGGACGCCCGTCAGCTTGGCGCGGGCTTCCCATATCTTTATAAATATATCCTGCACGACGTCTTCGGCTAATGCCGGAACCTTGACAAGTTTAAGCACATACCCGTAAGTCACCGGAAAATGGTGGGTGTAGAGCTCGTGGAAGGCGTGTTCGTCTCCCGATGCAACGGCCCGCAGCAGATCCTGCTCCTCATATCTTGATAACGTCGCCAAAAATCGCTAGTAGTGGTGTACAATGAAGTTACAATTTTTCTCAGTATGAAAACCATTCATTCGGCACAGGTTTAACCGGCCCGTCTTCCTTGCTGTAGGTAAGCCGGAGCGAACCGCCGCCGCCGCCGTCCATATAATCCAGCGCAAACGTATGCGCACCTTTTTGCAACGCTATCTGCCCGCTCTTCTCCCGGGCGGGATGCATCCCGTCATTGTCGACGACCAGCCGCCCGGCGATCCGCAGCTGGCTGCCGTCGTCCGACGTCAGGAAAAAACTGTAAATACCGGTCTCCGGGACATTGATAAATCCCCTGAACTGTAGCCCATAGGCGGGGAGCTCGATCCCGGCGGGGAGCCCGACGCCGGGGGTGGTCAAGGCCGAGTCCGGTGTGCCGCCGATGTCCCTGGTGTGGTTGAACTCACCCTTGTACCGGGTGCAACCAAGCCCTGGCCGGGCGCCACCGGTGACAGGTGTCGCATAGGCCTGGCGATCGAAACCCACCTCCTGTACGTCGCCGCGGCGGCCGTCCGGTGCAAATACGGCTACCTTGAGGGTCAGGCTGTGGTCTATGGTCAACGGATGCGTCAACCTCGGCGACGCCGGACCGGGGATTGTCCCGTCGGTCGTATACCGCACGGTCCAACGGCCGGGCATCGTCACCATGAAGTGCGCGGTGTCGATAAATACGCGGCGGTCCGCCATCTCCGGGAGGTCGGGCAACCGGTAGTGGACGTGCAGACGGTCGAGCCGGTCGTAGCTGGCATCGAGACGTTCCAGATAATCGGCGTAGCGGTCCTTATGCGCCCATCCCAGCTCCGCCAGCGCGCCCATCCGCGGCATGACCAGGTAGTCGGCCCGGTCGCCGGTAGGCACGCGTTCGGTCCACAAATTGGCCTGAACGCCCAGGATGTTCTTTTGCTGTTCTTCACTCATGCCGTACATCGTATCCAGCGGGTTGTAGCGATAAACCGATTCCAGCGTGTTCCGGTCGGGCCAGGCGTCGAAGTACAACGGGCCGTCCGGCGTCATCACGACCTTGTTGCCGTTGGCAGTGGCCTCGTAGGGGGACCGGCGGGCCCATGGGCGCCAGAACATCACCGCGGCCTCGGAATTGATGCCGCCTTCGACGATCTCGTCCCAGCCCATCAGCGTCTTGCCTTTGGAATGGAAATAGGCCTGCATATAGTCGTTGAAATAACTTTGGAGCGCGTCCAGCGACGCGATGTGGTGCTCTTCCATGAACCGCGCGACTAGGGGCGACTTTTTCCACTCGCTCTTTTCCACCTCGTCGCCCCCGATATGGATGTATTTCGACGGGAAAAGGTCCGCGAGCTCACCGAAAACATTTTTCGCGAATTCGAGGACGGTATCCTTGCAAGGGCAGATCGGCGTGGAGAAGCCGTGACGCCAGTCGGACGCCGGTTTTTCTTCACACATCAGCTCAGGGTATTGGAGGATGGCCGCCATCATATGACCAGGCATGTCGATCTCGGGGACAACCTCGACGTGGCGTTTTGCCGCGTAGTCGATGATGTCCTTTATCTGGGCCTGGGTGAAAAACCCACCGTATTCTGTGCGTCCGTTGACCACACGGACGTGCGCGGGGTCGATACGGAAGTCAGGGTTGCCGGTTTCCTTCTCCAGCTGCATACAGGCCGAGTCCTGGTCGTTGAACGTCCGCCAGGCGCTCTTTTGAGTGAGCCTGGGGTAATGTTTGATCTCTATCCGCCAGCCCTGGTCGTCGGTGAGGTGAAGGTGGAGGTGGTTAAGCTTGTACATCGCCATCATGTCGATGTAGTGCTTTACGTAAGTAACGGAGAAGAAGTGGCGGGATACGTCCAGCATCATACCGCGCCAGGGAAAGACCGGGGCGTCGGTGATATCCGTCGCAGGCGCGGCTATTGTCGGGCCGCTGCCGTTCTCGATCTTGGCGGGGAGCAGCTGGCGCAAGGTCTGGATGCCATAGAATATACCGGCGGACCCGGACGCCGTGATCGTTATCTGCTGCGGCGTTATGGTCAGGTGATACCCTTCGGGGTTGGTGATCGAGGCATCTTTTTGCAGGGAAATTCCCCGTCCCGTCGGGGCGGCGCCCAGATAGCGGCCTAAATAGCTTTTCAGGTAAGACGCCTCTGACACGAAGGCGGGGTCTGCAACTACTCCGGTCCGGCGAGTGATCGTGAATTGCCCGGTGGCGGGGTTGACGCTCGCGGGATAAGGGATCAACTGTGCGTGGGCGGTGGTCGCCAGGGCCAGCAAAACTATAACGGCTATTCTTTGCATACAAAATGATATTCGCCCGAGCCGACGCTCAGTACCATGTAATTGCCTTCCTTGCGAAGGATCTTTATCTCAGGGTGCAGATTCAGCGCGGTGCCGCTTTCGGCGATGGCCGTCGCGTCCGCTGCGGGCACGTAGATATCCGCGCTGGTATTGGCGGGGATCGTCACGTCCAGGTTTATGGCGTCGCCGCTGCGCTTCCAGTGCGAAGCTACGGTGCCGTAGTAGGTGTCCAGGTCGGCCTGGACGAAGTCGAGCTTGTCGGTAAGGTGCGGCATGATCCGGATCTTTTTATACCCGGGCGCGTCGTCGTAGGTGTCGATACCGGCGGAAACGCGATACATCCAGTCGCCTATGGCGCCGTAGGCGTAGTGGTTGAAGGAGTTCATGCCCGCGTCCTCGAAGGTACTGTCTGGCTTTTGACCGTCCCAGCGCTCCCAGATGGTCGTCGCGCCCATGTGCACGGGGAACAGCCAGGAGGGGTAGGTATCCTGGAAGAGGAGCGTATACGCCACGTCGCTGCGGCCGAAGCGGGAGAGCACGTGACAAAGATAGGGCGTTCCCAGGAAGCCGGTGGTGAGGTGATCCTTGTAGTCTTTGATATTGTCCACGAGCCGGCCGACGTCCGCCATGCGTACGTTCTCGGGGAGCATGTCGAACTGGAGGGCGAGCACGTAGGCCGTCTGTGTATTGCTGATGAGCCGCCCGTCAGGGGTGGCGTATTCGCGGAGGAAGGCGTCCTTGACATTTTTTAGCAGCGCCGTATATTTATTCACGTCGTCCTGGCGGCCGAGCACCTCGGCCGCATCGATCACCAGCTGGGTGGAATGGGCGAAAAAGCACTGGGCGATCAGGTATTGGTCCGTGTTGGCGCCCTCATAGGAAAGCCAGTCGCCGAAATGGCCGCCGGTGTTCCACAGGTAGTCCCTGGAGTGTTGCTCCATAAAACCGACCCAGGCCTTCATGCTCTCATACTGGTCTTCGAGGATGCGCCGGTCGCCGTACGCCAGGTACATATTCCAGGGCACGATGGTGGCCACGTCGGACCAACCGGCGGAGCCGCCGTCGTTCTTACCCAGGACGTTGGGGATGACGTGGGGCACGGCGCCGCTAGGGAATTGATCGGCGGCCACGTCGCGGAGCCACTTGGCAAAAAAGTTGTCCACCCCCCGGATGAAGGAGGCGGTCCGGCTAAAGACCTGCGCGTCCCCGGTCCACCCGAGACGCTCGTCGCGTTGCGGGCAATCGGTGGGCACGTCCAGGAAGTTTCCGCGCTGTCCCCATTCGATGTTGTGCTGGAGCTGGTTGATCAGCGCGTTGGAGCATGTGAAGCTGCCCGTCTTCGGCATATCGGAGTACAGGGCGGTGGCCTCGAGGTTCTCGGGCTTGAGGTCGCCGGGGAATCCTTCCACCCTCACATAACGGAATCCCTGCCACGTGAAGTGGGGCTCGAAGGTTTCGGTTTGTCCGCCCTTGAGCACATATATGTCTTCTTGTTTGGCGACGCGGAGGTTGGTCGTATAGAAATTCCCTTCTTTGTCGAGCACTTCGGCGTGGAAAAGCTTGATGGAATCGCCGGCCTTCCCATTAACGGTAAGGTGCGCCCAGCCTACCAGGTTCTGCCCAAAATCCACGACCAATTCCCCCTTGGGTGTGCGGAAGATACGCTGCGGATGGAACACCTCGTGTTTGCGCACGGGTTCGTTCCAGGTGGCTACGAGGTTGTCCCTGGGCGTACCGGGCAGCCGGACACCGGACCAGGCGTGGTCGTCGAAGCCGGCGGTCGTCCATGGGCCCGCGTCCTTACGGGCGTCGATAATCTCCCCATTGTAGATTTCGGAATAGGTGACCTCACCTGTGGCGGACTTCCAGGTATTGTCCGTCTGTATGGTTTCGGTGCTGCCGTCGTCGTAGGTGACGACCATCTGCAACAATAAGCCGCACGTCTTACCGTATACGTCCTTTTGGTTTTCCCATGCCAGGTGACTGCGGTACCAGCCGCTGCCGATCATAGCGCCCAGGGCGTTGTCGCCGTTACGGAGCAGGGACGTGACGTCATAGGCCTGGTATTGCAGACGCTTGTTATAGCTGGTCCACCCGGGCGCCAGGCAGGCGTCCCCGATGCGTTTTCCATTCAGGTAGGCTTCGTACATGCCGTGGCTGGTGATATAGGCGATGGCCGTTTTGACGGTCTTGTGCAGGTTGAAGGCCTTGCGGAAGAGGGGGCTGGGCCGCATGACGGGGTCTTCGTCATATCCAGGCTCTATCCAGGAAGCTGTCCAGTCCTCGGGGTGCAGCAGACCCATGCGCCAGGTCTGTAGCTCGCTCCATTTCGAAGCGTGCCCCTTGTTATCCCAGACGCGGACCTGCCAGTAATAGGCGACGCCGGATCGCAGCGCCGGGCCGCGGTAGGCGACCTGGACGGAGCTGTCGGAAGCGATTTTACCCGGGCTCCAGGTTACTTCGCGGAAAGACTTGTCGGTGGCGACCCTGAGCTCATAGGCAGTCTGCTTTACGTCTCGGGCCGTTTGGCCGGTCAGCTGCCACGTGAACCGCGGCGCGGCGGCGTCGATGCAAAGGGGGTTGGACAGGTTTTCACACAGCAGGTGTGCGGGACGTAACTGAGCAAAGACAAGCAATTGTGCCGAAGCAAAGAACACACAAAGAGACAAGCGGATCATTACGAAGGGGTTGAAATCAAATGTATCGATTCACGTATTGTCAACTGTCCTGCGCTTACCTGACGATTTAGCGCAAACGGTTGCCTAGTCTCCGGGCCTGGTCGGGGAGTAGATCAAGAGCAGCGTCAGCATCTCGTCGGTCGACGTCATCTCACCCGTGGATAGGACGAGACGCGGCGGATGGTGGGGATTCGACGGGTTGCTGTCGGTATTGTCGTACACGCCCTTGATGTGCACGACGGAGCCCGCGGGAAGTTTTATCAGGTGGTCCAGCTTATAGAGCTCCTGCCAGCGGAAGTCCCAATGGGGTATGTGGACGAGCCTGATGGTATCGCCCCGCGGGGTCTCGGCCCACGCCGTGAATTCCTTGCCGAGGTAGTGCATGTGCGGCCAGACGTACATCAGGGACTGGTCCTGCTGGGTGCGCACGCTCAAGGAAAAGGAGTCTATCTGACCGGCGTGGATGACCAGGGGCGGCATGATGTCGCTCTCCCCCACCCCGCCGGAGCCCAGGCTGATAACCTGTACGGGCCGCTGGATAGGTTTGGGCGTAAAGAAAAGGTTCACGCCCACGATGGAGCGCTCATCCGCGCCCAGACCGGTGTAGTGGACCGTCAGCAACACGACACCCCGTTTGGGGAGCGTCCAGCCAAAACCGGCGGGGTAGCTTTCATACGAGGCGCCGGGTATCCATCCGGTATAATACACGAAGTTCTTTTTGAACGGGTCATATTCCGCCTGCTTGGCCACGGGGTCCTCGCTGTTGACATACGGGCTGCCGCCTTTTATATCGACCGCGGGGTCGGGGACGGCGTAGAAGCCATAGTTGACGTGATGGACGATTTTTTTGTTGTTGCAAAAGAATTCGACGGCTTCCACGTTTCTGTCCGCGGGGATCTCATAGGGCAGCTTGAAGACGAGGAAGCGCTCGGCGTCGTCGCCGGGGACGAGGAAGGGCGAGTCGATTTTGAGGGTCAGGTCGGGTGCGCGGTTATAGGCTGTCGTTGGGGTTATCCGGGCGCCGTCCCCGGCGCCCTTAGGGGCGCCGGCGTCGATCCATGTAATGATCGCGTCCTTTTCCAGTGGCGTCAGGGAGCGGTTGTTGGCAAAGTCGCGGTAGTGCGGGTCGGCGAGCCACGGGGGCATGTAGCCGGTTTGTATGACCCGTTTTATGAAATTGGTCCGTTTGGCGACGTCCTCGTAGGTGATCAGGGAGAAGGGGGCGGCTTCGCCGGGGCGGTGGCAGGTGGCGCACTTTGAGAGGAATATGGGCTGGACGTTCGCGAACGTCTGGGCGCCTGCCGGAAGCGTTATAAATATTAAGGCGGCCAGCGCCGCGAGCCTTCCTGGTTTTTGTATCCATTTCATCCGATACTCAAAATAGCGCTATTAACGATACTTTAAGTGTTATATGGTTATCTTTCTTTCCGGCTACCTACGATGAAAAAGTTCTGCGTCCTTGCCTTATCGTTCACGTTGATCTTGTCGCAGCACGCGCTCGCGCAGGAGCTTTCCGTGTCCGGCGAGGTACTCGACACGGTTCAATACCAGGACATGGCTGGGGCGACGGTACGGTTGCTGCGGGATACATTTTTGGTAGCCAGCGCGGTGGCGGGGCCGGGCGGCGAGTTCCGTTTCCGGCATATCACCGCCGGTCACTACCGGTTGAGCGTTTCTTTCCAGGGATATGAACCCTGGACGCAGACCCTTACGGCTTCGCGTGTGCGCGTCTATATGCGACCGAAGTCCGATTCGCTGGGGGAAGTGGTGATCCGGGACAACCGGCCCGTCGTCGTGCATGGGGATACGACCTCTTATAAGGCCGACCAGTTCCACACGCGTCCCAACGGCATGCTGGAGGACCTGCTTAAAAAACTACCGGGGGTGGACAACTTCGGGGGCGCGCTGATGGCGCTGGGAGACACGGTGCAGCGGATACTGGTGAACGGGAACCGTTTTTTTGGCAACAACCTCTCGGCGGCGCTCGAGAACCTGCCGCGGGACGTCATCGACCGGATCGAGGTCTTTGACGACAAAAGCGACCAGGCCAAGTTTTCAGGGGTGGACGACGGTATCCGCATCCGGACCATCAACGTCATCACCCGTAGGGCGGTCAACCTGGGGGCCCTCGGCCAGGTCGCGGCCGGCGTCGGGACCGACGGGAACGAAACGCTGTATACCGGGTCCGTCAGCCTGAACCACTTCAAAGGCAAGAGCCTCACATCGGTCCTCGGCAGTACCAACAACACCAGCCCCATCCTGGGTGGAAGCAGCCGGACGGCCAGCGGGGGTCTCAATTTTTCGGATCAATGGGGTAAGAGCAACATGCTGGCGGCGAACTACCACGAAACCAACTCGGCGTCGCACACATCGGTGGGCAGCTTTACAGAGAACCTGCTCCCCGGCGACAGCTCGGTGTATAATACGCAGCAGCAGCAAAACCGCAGCAACAGCAACGGCCAAAGCGTCGACGTCAACCTGAATACGGACCTGGACAGCGCCGATCACGTGACGGTGTCCGCCAGCGGCGGGATCAATACGTCCTCGGGCAACACCCAAAGCAATACGTCTTCCACCCGGGGTCTGTCCGTACCCCTGAACCAATCCATCACCACCGGCGGTAACAACGACCGGAACAGCCAGGCTTCGGTCTCCGCCCTGTGGGGCCGCCGGTTCCACAAACCAAGGAGGAGCCTCTCGGTGTCGGCATCGGGTAATGTCTATGACGGCGCCTCGACGGGCACGAATCAATATACCAATACTTATGTCACCGCGGGGGGCGACAGCGTGGTGAGCGCGAACCAATATTTCACCGGTCCAGGAAACGGTTTGAGCGGGGGCGTCAGCGTCGTCTACGACGAGCCGTTGGGCAAGCACTCCGTCCTGAACTTCATCTGGGGCTACACCGCCGGCCGATCGCGTAACGGCCGGTCCACCTGGCAGCTGGACAGCCTGACGCACCGCTATGACCAGGTCGATTCGCTGTTGACAAACCTGTTCACCAACACCACCAGGACAAATGGGGGCGGCCTATCCTACCACTACGGGAACAACCGCGTGCAAGCCTCGCTCGGGGCGAACCTGAGCGGCATCAGGAACGACAATTTGGACCTGAGCAACGGTATCGATCTGAAACAGCGATACCTGGTCTTTTCGCCCCAGGCCAGTTTCTACTATATCCCCAAGCTCGGCGCCAACTTCCGGTTCTACTACAGCGGCAGGACAGTGCCCGTACCGTTAAATGCCTTGCAACCGCTGGTCAACAACAGCGACCCGCTCCACGTGACGGTCGGCAACCCCAACCTACGGCAGTCTTTCGACCACCAGGTCAACTTGTCGTACTCGTCCTTCAACCGGAAGGAATTCACCCACTTCTTTTCCACCCTGCATTTCTCCTATACCGACAACCCCGTCGGCAACCGGTCCGTGCTCAACCCACTGACGGGAGCGGACACGACGACGTATACCAACCTCAAAGCGAACTACGCCCTCCAGGCCAACGTCGATTATGGCTGGCGACTCAGGCGTCCCGCCTCCAACGCCGGGATCGGATTGACTTTTGGCGATACGCACACGACGGGATACCTGAACGGGATCCTGAACGCCTCCAACAATTACAATTTCGGGGGCAGCCTCCAATGGACCAGTAACTTCCCGGACCACATCGACGTCAACGCGGCGTACCTTCCGTCGTACAACATCGCCCGGTATTCCGCCGAACCGGGTCAGAATACCCACTACTTTTCGCAGACGATCCGGGTGGACGGGCTCTGGTTCCCGGCCAAGGGCAACTGGCAGTTCGGGACGACCGGCGTCTTTACCGGCTATAGCGGCAGACCGCCCGGGTTCAACACGCAGGTGCTGGTATGGGACGCCTCGGTTTCGCGGTTGTTCTTTAAACGCCAGCAAGGAGAGTTGAGACTGCAGGCACACGACCTGCTTAACCAGTCGGCGACGGTTTCGGAGTCGTTCACGCCGACGACGATACAGAACACCGAGGGGAGGATGCTGGGGCGGTATTACCTGCTTAGTTTTATTTATCACCTGAAGGGTTGAGCCGGCTTCAACGGCCGTTTTGCCCGTTTGATCCGGTTGCCTTGACCGGAAGGGAACGACGCCAGGTCTATTGTCCAAAACGGTATGAAAAAGTTGTTGATTCCCTCCCTGCTCCTTGTACTAGCCTCGTGTGTCAAAACGGAACCCTCCCCGGGACCCGGTGACAGTCCCTATGCCCTATGGCCGATCCAGCCGGGCAACCGCTGGATCTACCAGGACTCGACCTTCAACGGCCCCTCGGCCTTTTCCGGCACGTATCCCGATACGGTCACGATCACTTCGTCGAGCGTTGAAGCCGGTGGTTTGATGTACTATGGCGTTTCCGATCCCTACGGATGGTTTGGGGCCAACGGCTACGTCGCAGTAGATCCTTACAATACGACCATCCTGGAAATGGACGACGTCAATGACTACCCTTATGTATTTTTTGCGCTGGTGCCCAGCGATGGTTACCTGATCGGTACGGACCAGGACTTCAGTAACCCGACCTGTGTGGTGACCTATTCGCAATATGGTCAGGCGTGGCCGGTTACCGTTGGCGCCTATTCATGCTACGAGAACGTGGGCTATAGCGTCGACTGCTCGGGCGTCACCCGTGAGGTGATCGTGTATTATGTCAGCGAAGGCGTAGGGGTCGTGAGGATTGAAGACTACGTGACGGACGGGACGGGGGCGTTATACCTGGACTATTCGCAGACGCTACGGTCTTACAACCTATAGCTCCGGAAGAATTCCCAGATAGTGACACTGGCATCGAGGGCCGTGGACGGGTCATCCGCCGCGGCCCTCGGTTTTTTGCCGCCGGGCCAGGCGTGGCCGCCATCGGTGGTCAGGTAACATTGGATCATCGTTTTGTTTTGTCGCAGCCAGGTGGTCAGGGTGTATGACTGTCCCGTGGATGGGGACACCCGGTCGCAGGAGTCCAGCGCGGCCCAGATGCGCAACGTCGAGTCCACGGGGCGGAAATATTGACCGCCGAGGCCGGCGCCCCCGGTGTAGGGCACCTTCGTGTCCCTTACCGAGTGGATGTGCAGGATCGGCATTGCCCTTACGGGCCGGCAGGCCGCCTGCCGGGTCATGGTCCCGCTGACCGCCGCGATCGCCGCGATCCTGCCGGATAAGGCACAGGCCAGGCGGTAGGCCATCATCGCGCCATTGGACATGCCCGCAGCGTACACCCGGTGGCTGTCGATGTGGTATCTCGCAACGAGCGAATCGATCAGCGCGCTAATAAAGCCCACATCGTCGATACCCTGCTGCCCCGCCCATGCGCAGCAACCGCCGCTGTTCCAGGACCGAAGGCCGCCGGGGCTCCTGAGTCCTTCCGGATATACGACCGTAAAACCGCTGTCCTCCCCTATCCGGCTCATTCCATAGTCCCGCCGGCACTGCGCCGCATCGCCGCCCCAGCCGTGGAGCATTATGACCAGCGGTTTGCCGGCCGCGCCTGTTGACGGGGTATCGAGCAGGTAGGTCCTCGCTTTGCCACCGACGGTAATGCTGGCGGCCACCAGGTAGGGAAGAAGGGCAATCATGCAGGATTTTTTGCAAATATCCGTCCTCGTGCTTTGCGGCCGCTGGTTTGCCGGTAAAGCGGGCAAGGTCACGCATCAACCGGACAAATTGCCCGGTTCATCGTCTCTTTTAGCCGGTTCATTGAACAATCCCGCGGCGAGCCATGAAAAAACGGGAGCTTTGGCCAATGTTACATCGGTACAACGTTTGGGCGGGGCTCATTTTTTCCGGTTCCATCGCTGTCGTGGCGACCGTGCTGCCCAAGCTTGTCCGCTTCGATACCGATCAGATACTCACCGTCCTCAGCAGCTTTCTCTATATCTTCGGGGCCTTTTTTTTCTGCTGGATGACGCATCATTTCTTCATGCTGGTCCGGGTGCGGCCTTTTCCTCCCCGAATACGCGCCGTCGTGAGCATCCTTTGCAGCGTGCTGCTGATTTCCCTGGTCACGCGGGGTCTCGTGACGACGGGCGTCATGCCTCTGCAACGGTATTACCGGGTGACTGTGCCGCCGGAGCACGTGCTGGCCATCCGCCTCTTCCGGGGTCTGGTGATCAGTACGCTCACCTATTTCGCCGTGTACTATTTCCGGCTCCAGGTGATGCTGCGACAAACCGGCCACGAAAACGAGGTCCTGCAACGCGAGAACCTGGAGGCCCGGCTGGCTACCCTGATACAACAGATCAGCCCGCACTTCCTGTTCAATTCCCTGAATACGCTGTCCACGCTGTCTAACGAGGAGGTCGTCAAGGAGTACATCCTCCGCCTCAGCGAGGTCTACCGATACGTGCTCCACTACCAGGAGCAAAGCTCGGTCCGCATACGCGACGAGATCGACTTTATCCGGTCTTACATGTTCATCCTGGAGTCGCGCTTCGAGGAAGGCCTGAAGATGAACATCCGGGTGCGGCCCGAGAGCCTGAACCGGAAGGTCCTCCCGTTCTCGCTGCAGCTGCTCGTCGAGAATGCCGTCAAGCACAACGCCGTTTCCTACAAGAACCCATTGTCGATCGACGTCTTTGACCTGGACAGCAAACTGATCGTGGAGAACGACCTGAGGCCGCGCTTTGCGTCCCATGCCCGGTCCGGTACGGGTTTGCGCAACCTCGGGAAACGATACCAGCTGAGCTCGGGAGAAGACATCCGCGTCAGCTGGGACGCACACAAATTCAGGGTCGAAATCCCATTTTTATATGACGGTGCTGATCATCGAGGATGAAAGAAAAGCCGCGGTCGAGCTGCAGACGCTGGTGCTCCGGCTGCAACCCGAGTGGCGCGTTTGCGACATCATCCCTTCCGCGGCGGAGGCCATCGAATGGCTCGTTCGCCACCCCATGCCCGACCTTATCTTCAGCGACATCCAGCTGGCGGACGCGGACTGCTTCCGGATCTTCGAATCCGTCGACGTTACCTGCCCCGTCATATTTTGTACCGCTTATGATGAATACGCCATCAAGGCCTTCGAGACCGGGAGCATCGACTACCTGCTGAAGCCGCTCGACAAGAACAAGCTCGAAAAAGCGCTGGCGAAGCTCGACAGGATGCGGAGCATGTTCACCAGGCCGCCTTACGAGGAGCTCGGCCGGTTGATCGGACATCATGCGTTGCTCGTCCATCACCGGGATAAGATCACCCCCATCCGTTACACAGACGTTGTCTTTTTCCACTACGCACAGGGGGTTGTCCGCGTTTGTCTCCAGGACGGCGAGTCGCATTACGTGACGCAGCTGATGGACGACATAGAAAGTAAAGCGGGCAAGCGCCAGTTTTTCCGCGCCAACCGCCAGTTCCTGATTAACCGGGACGCCATTGCGGACATCGAGAAATTCTTCGCCCGGAAGCTCGTGATCAAAATGAGCCGGGAGACGCCCGAGCCGGTCATTATCAGCAAGGCCAGGGCTTCGGAGTTCCTCCTGTGGTTGCAAACGGGGGCCTAGGGCCGGTCTATCGGCCGAATTGCCCGCTTTGGGGCCATTTGTCCATATTGCCTTTTTTGCCGCTGCAACTTTGGGTGAATAAATGATGTCACCATGCGTGTAGGGTTCCTGTTGTTTTGTCTTTTTCCTTTTATTTTGCGCGCACAGCGTGTTTCCTTTTCAGTGGGCGCAGGTCTGCCCAATCTCGATACCAGGTACCTGCCGGCCTTCGATGGCATGAGCATGGGCGGCGTCACCAGGTCGGCCGTCGTCACCGGCTCGCTGATGTGCCGGGTCACCCGGCGGCTGGAAGCGGGGGTGACGACGACCTATGGGTCGGTGAGCGCTTCCTATAGCGAGCCAGGTTCCGTTGGTTTCTCTGGTTTCTCCGGAAAGCTGGAGGACTGGACGATCATGGCGACGCTCCAGCGGACCTTTCCCATGGGGCGCCGGGTTTCGGCTTATATAAAAACGGCGCTAGGGGCGCACCTATGGACGCAGTCTTATACCGAGCCCGGGGCGTCGGCGGATCTGCCCGTGCTGGCTAAACAGGTGTGCGGGGGTGTTCGCTTACGCTGCTTGAGAAGGGCGGGGCTTTTTGTAGAGGCGGGGTATGGGGAGTATGTGGTGTTGGGGGGGATATTTATTCATGTTTAAAATCTTATCGTTTATGAATTATATACAGATTTTGCTCGCAAGCCTGGCCCTGTTGTTTTTTTCCGCCAGGGCCATGGCCCAAACCGACAGTACGGGCGTAGATAGCCTGAGGACGCCGGAAGGGCGTGCGGCGGCTTTCACCGCAAAAATGAAAACGCAGCTGTCGCTTACGGATGAACAGTATCCCCAAGTGCAGGCTTTGAACCTGGAGTATGCGCAAAAGAACGAGGCGATCATGAAAGGCGATGGAGGACGTATGGCTAAATTTCAAGACCTCAAGTCGTCCCGGAAGAAGAAGGACAAAGCCATGAAAAAAATCCTCACCACCGATCAGTACGCACAGTATGAGCGGATGGAAGAGGATATGAAAAATAAGATGATGGCGCAGTACCGGTCTCAGAAAGGCGGGTAGAGCTTCCAGTCCTGATCGAAGAAACCGGCGTCTATCACCTTGCCCGAGCGGAGCATGTCGAGATCGAACAGCATGTAGTCCGGAAAGCCGCTGGCGCCGGCAAAATACTGGTTGGCGTTGGCGGCGTCCATGCCTTTCGGCCCGGTACCGGCGATGACAGCTACCGAGGCTTTTTCGTTGGAGCGCAGCGGCCAGACGAAATAGGCGGCCAGGCTGTCGCCGGTCCATGTTTTCGTGCCTTCGGTGACCTTGTTGCGTTCGATCCGGATAGGACAACCTTCCAGCAAGGCATTGTAGGCTTTGTTCGTGGTGGCGTTGCCGTACAGGATAACGCTTCTGCCGTCATTCCTGTAATCCTTGTCTGCCATGATATCCACCGCGCCGTTGCCGCGGTAGTACCAGGTTTCGGCGTCGTACCGTGCTTTATCGAGGCTCCATTGGTTTTCCTCCGGGGTGCCGGCGGTGCCGTAGACAAAGACCATGTGGTTTCGGAAGGGGTCCTTGAAGGTGCCGTAGCGGGTGGGGTTTTTCTGCCAGGGAGTGGGCTTTCCGGTTTGGCGCCAGGCGTTGCCGGTCTTTTCGAGGTATATCGTGTCGCCGGTGGGTGTGAGGTGCGTGCCGTCGAGGGTGAGATGGCTGATTTTGCAGGTGATGCGAAGGAGCTGCACATTTTCGGTCGTCCCAGTGACGGTGTCCTTGTTTCTTTTTAGGTTTATCCGACTGTAGTCCAGCGGCCGCTCCTGTTGTTGGATGGAGGCCCAGTAGTACGCGTCGGAAATCCCCGGGCTGGCGGTCATGAAGTCGATGTCGTTCACTTCGCTTTCCGGTTTACGGATGTGCCAGCGGAGAAAGTCGAACAGCGGGTTCCAGTCGACGCTTTGATTGCCGTACCAGTGGTCGGCGCCGGGGACCTCGTGGTAGCTGAAGTCGGTGTGGAAAGCGGCAAGGACCTCGCGCATCTGCCGGGCGTACTTGACCGGTACGGTACGGTCCTTTTCGCCGTGGAGGATATAGACGCCGAGCGGCTTGTAGTTGGTGGCCAGCTTGATGACGTCGCTTTGATTGCTGGCGCGTAACAATATCGCCTCTATGGGGCTCGTCGCGCTGTCGGGAATGACGCCGTCATGCGAGCCGTAGTCCTTGAGCGTGGGATAACCGGAGCAGGCGCCGATGGCGGCCCATTTGTCGGGGTAGGTGACGCCCAGGAACCAGGTGCCGTGGCCGCCCATCGAGTGACCGGTGAGATAGATCCGTTGCGGGTCGGGGTGGAAACGTTCTTCTGCCAGCCTTAGTACCTCCAGCGCGTCCAACCGGCCCCAATCCTCCCAGTTGAAGCCGCGCGGTCTCCGGTTGGTGGCGGCCACGAGCGTGCCCCAGTCCTTGGAGTGGTACGCCCTGGCCTGGCCGATGGCTTCGACACCGGCGCCGTGGACGGAGAGGAAGAGGGCGGGGCCGCCGCCGGTGAGCCAGGGGGTGAGCGTGGCGGCGTCGCCGGATATTTTCGTCACACCCACGGTTCCCGCGGGCGCGGCGGCGTTATCGGCGGTTACGGCCGTTTGCATTTCCCCGGTGGGTTGCTGCGGGGTTACGGCGTAATACTGGAGGCTGCCGTCGATGTCGCTGGTGAAGGTGACGCTATATTGCTTGCCGGGATCTACGACATCCAGGGGGATCGCTTTTTCGTCTATGATTTTCGCGTCTTTTTTGAGGGCCAGGGCTATTTCGGTTTGGCCTGCCGTAGCGCTGAACGTGAACGGAACCTTGCGCGTGCTCATGGGTGGAATCCCGGGGACGTCCGTAGTATAGTTGCCTGTTTGCAGGACGTAGCCCTGCAACGGTTGGGGGCTTGCATTGATGATGACTATGGCGGCTTTTAGCGAGTCGTTTTCCCTGGATCCTTTCCGGATCACCGGGACCGTGGGGTCTTCGGCGTTTATCAGTATGGGTTTTTGCGGGATGATGAGGCTGGCGGTGACCGGGCCGGCCGTGCGGATATAGAATTCGTTGTTTCCCTTTTTGAGCGATACCGGGATGTACAACCAGCCGGAAGCGTAGGGGTCACCGGCGTGCGGGACGCTGTTGACGAAGACGCCGGCGTCGCCGGTGACGTGGAGGAGCGCGTTGATGGGCTTGTCTGCCTGGTACGTGAGATACAGATAACCGCCGCCCCTCGTCCTGGTGCTGAACCGGCCGGCGCTGTCGACCTGGATGGCTTTCCAGCGGTCGCCTTCCACGGGCGTGGGCTGCGTATGCGTATACAGCGCCCACGCAAGCGAGTCTTTGTAGATGGCTTCGCGGCCATAGTTGGTGGACTGGCGGGTCAACAGGCCTTTTGTCCAGGGAATCGTTTGTTGCGCGCTCGCAGTCAGCGAGCCGGTGATCAGCGCGCCGGTGGTCAGCCCGCAGCACAGCAAGAGCGGCAGGAGGTTGTTTAGGGGTTTCATAGGGGGAATTTAGCGGTTTTCCTGCGAACGGCTATCTTTGAGTCTTGACTTCGTTGATACTTCTCTTTTTTGCCGGTCTCGTGGCCGGCGCGATGAATGCGGTCGCCGGGGGCGGCTCATTTGTCACTTTCCCTGCCCTTATTTATGCCGGCGTGCCGTCGGTGGCAGCCAACGCATCGAGCACCGTGGCGCTGCTGCCTGGCAGTATTGCCAGCGCGTGGAAGCTGCGGACGCTCATCAAGCCGTTCCCGTATGTCCACATGGGCGTGATGGTGGGTGTGACCTTACTCGGCGGCTGCACGGGCGCGCTGCTCCTGTTATATACTCCCGCCGCCGGGTTCGATGCGCTGGTTCCGTGGCTCCTGCTGACGGGCTCGCTGGCCTTTGCCTTTGGCAAACAGTTTGGCGATTGGTTGCGCCGGTTTGTGCGTATCGGACCGGTGCTGATGATCTCGGGTCAGTTCGTGCTGGGTATTTACGGCGGGTATTTCGGCGGCGCGGTGGGCATCATGATGATGGCGTTCTGGATGCTGTGCGGGTTGTCCGACATCCGGATGGTCAATGCCAATAAGACGCTTTTTGTGGGGATCGCCAATTCGATTGCGGTGGTGTTGTTCATCTGCTATGGGAAGGTGGTGTGGCTACCGACGTGTGTGATGATGGTGGCTACCGTGATCGGCGGGTATAGCGGGGCGGTGCTGACGCGGGTGGTGTCGGCGGGGACGCTGCGGGTGGGGATTGTGGTGTTGAATTTTGGGATTACTATTGCATTCTTTATAAAGACATATGCTTGAGGAATCCGGGTACCAAGTGATAGAAGGGGTGTATTCGGCCGCGGAAGTAGAGCGGGTGGTCGTAAGCAGTGGCGCCTTTGCCATACGGCGGTTCTTGTTGGAGTTTCCTGCCCAGCGGCCGCTGGTCTTTACTCCCCGTTTGCTCGACATCATTCGGACGCATATGGGAGAGGACTTTTTCCTCGTCAAATCCATCTATTTCGACAAACCACCCGGCGCCAATTGGTTCGTGGCGGCTCACCAGGACCTGACGATTGCGGTAGACCGGCGAATGGATCTGCCGGGATTTGGCCCGTGGACCGTGAAGGGCGATCAGTTTGCGGTGCAGCCACCGGTCGACCTTTTAGAGGCCATTTATACGGTGCGGATTCACCTCGATGATACGGATGAGCGCAATGGTGCGTTACGCGTGGTCGAAGGCTCGCATCGCAAGGGGGTTTACCGGCCCTTCTCGGAGGAAATGAAGGTTTGTCCTGTAAAAGCGGGAGGCATAATGTTGATGCGACCGCTGCTCATGCATGCCTCCTCCCGTACCGCAGACGAACGGCCCCGAAGGGTGATTCACCTTGAGTTTTGTAATCGGACCCTTCCGGGTGGGATTCGTTGGGCGGAGGAATTCCCCGTTTTTTGAAAAAAATTGTAAAGGGCTACGCTCGGGCGGCTAACGCGCGTCGATGGTGATCGTTGCGGCCGGGAGGCCGTCGGCCGTTACCGTGAGGTGGATGGGGCCGGGCGTCCTGCCGGAGCGGACCACCGCGTAAGCGTGTCCTTTGAAGGCGTGGCGCCGCGGGAGGCTGAAGGCGTCGTCGTCGCGCTGGTTGCCGTTGTCTACGCCGGCCAGCCGGCCAGCGCCGGTGACGGAGAACGTGAGCGGGTTGTCGGCGGTGGGGATGACATTGCCATCTTTGTCCACGATGTCGACGTGCACGGTGGCGGCGTCATCGGTGCTTATGACGGTGGTATCGGCGATAATCTTTAGCGCGGCGGGGGCGCCGGCGGTGTGGATTTCCGTGGTGATCGTCTCTCCGTTCCTGCGGCCGACGGCTTTGATCGTGCCGGGCTCGTAGGGGACATCCCAGGAGAGGTGGAGGTCCGCGGTGGTGATGGCGACGTAGGGGCGGGCGTATTTGTTCCAGGCGCCGGAATTACCCTGGCGGGGAAACTCGCGGTATTTTGTCCCGAGATATTTATCGTTGAGGTAGAGCTCGACGGTGTCGCAGTTGGTATAGGCGATCACGGGTATACTCTGTCCTTCGCGGCCGGCCCAGTTCCAGTGCGGGAGCAGGTGGAGGACGGGCTTGTCGGTCCACTGGCTTTGATAGAAATAATAGCCGTCCTTGGGGAGGTTGGTCATGTCGATGACACCGGAGGATGAGCCCTTGCCCGGCCAGCGGGCCTCGCCCAGGTAGTCGATACCGGTCCACATGAAGTCGCCGATGACGTAGTCGTGGACGGCGACGAATTTCCAAAGCTGTTCGGCGTTGATCATACCCGAGATGTAGTTCGGCTCGGGTTTTTGCGGGTCGTTGCCGAGGCTATATACATCCGGGGTGCGGACCGAGCCGCTTTCGGTACCGATCATTTTCCATTGCGGGTGGTCATAGTGATCCGGGGCATAGTACAGCTCGCGCCGCTCGTGCCAGCGGTCCACATAGTTGTAGCCTACGACGTCTTCGGCGTCCAGGAAGGCCATCCTGGTCGAGTGTACGTCGGCCGCGATGTCATCGTTGGCGGTGGTAACGGGGCGGGTGGGGTCCTCGTCGTGGAAGGTCTTCAGGAGGGCTTTCAGCAGTTCTACGCCTTTGTCGCTGGTTTGATCCGGGATTTCGTTGCCGGCGCTCCACAACACGATGGAGGGGTGGTTGCGGTCGCGGTGAATCTGGTCGGTGACGTCCCGTTGGGACCATTCGTCGAAATAGAGGTGGTAGTCGTTTTTTACCTTGCCGCTCTCCCAGGCGTCAAAGGCCTCGTCCATGACCAGGAAACCCATTTCGTCGCAGAGGTCCAGGAACTCGGGCGCCGGCGGGTTGTGCGACGTACGGATGGCGTTGCAGCCCATTTTTTTGAGTACGGCCAGGCGCTCGCGCCATATCCGTTCCGGGACCGCTGCACCGACGCAGCCCGCGTCGCCGTGAAGACAGACACCGTTCATTTTTATCCTTTTGCCGTCGAGGCTGAAGCCGCTGGTATCGCTGTAGGCGATGTCGCGGAAGCCAAAGGGCGTGTCGTATTTGTCGACGATTTTGCCGTGGCTTTTGATGAGTAGGGCCGCCTTATAGAGGTAGGGGTGGTCGGGGGACCAGCGCAGAGGGGCGTCGACGCTCAGGTGCTGTTTGGCGTTTTGCGCGGGGGCGGCGTCGGTGGCAACGACTTTGCCACCGGCGTCGACAATCTGCGCGACCAGCGAGTCGCCGGGCGCTGGGTTGTCCACTTGCGTCTGTATGGTCACGTCGTTGCCGTGGGTGGTGACATAGGTCCCCCACTGGGCAATGTGTTCTTTGGGACGGATGTCCAGCCAGACGTGGCGGTAGATGCCCGAGCCGGAGTACCAGCGGGAATTGGGCTGGAGGGAATTGTCGACGCGGACGGCGATGGTGTTGGCGCCTCGTTTTATATAGGGTGTCAGGTCGTAAGCGAACGTAATATAGCCGTAGGGGCGGTGACCCAGGTGGTGGCCGTTGATCCAGACGTCGCTGTTCATATAGACGCCGTCGAATTGGATGCTGACGAGGGCGCCCTTTCGTGGGAGGGTGAAGGATTTCCGGTACCAGCCGATGCCCGTGGGCAGGTAGCCTCCGCCGCCGCCGGTGGGCGCGTCCTTGTCGAAGGCGCCTTCGATGCTCCAGTCGTGGGGGAGGTCGAGGGGGCGCCAGGAGCGGTCGTCGTAGGCGGCAGAGACGGGGCCGATGGGGGCAGCGGCGGTGTCGCCCAGGTGGAATCGCCAGTCGTGGTCGAAGGAAAGGTGCTGGCGGGGTTGCGTTGTGGCGGGCTGCGCGGACGCGGCGCCGGGGATGGCCATCAGGGCGAGGAGGGCGAGTTTTTTCATATCGCGGGCGTTATGGCGCAAAGGGCTACGCGGAAGCCGCGGTAGGCGCTTTTTTCGGGTTGGGGGTTCGAGGCGCGGGTGGCGGAGCGTTCGTCGGAGAGACCGCTGCCCCAGCTGCCGCCGCGGTTGACGCGGCCCGCGCCGGTGGCTGGGCCGGCTGGATCGGTAAGGTTGCCCCCTGGATAGGGCCCATACCAGTCGCGGCACCATTCCCATAGGTTGCCGGGCATGTCGCCAAGTCCCCAGGCGTTGGCTTCTTTTTCTCCCACGGGGCTGGGGCCGCCGTGGGCGTGTCCGTACCAGGCGATGTTGTCCATGATACCGGCGTTCGCATTGCCGGCGAAGGTCGGCGTGGTGGTGCCGGCCCGGCAGGCGTATTCCCACTGGGCTTCGGAGGGCAATGTGTATGCATACCCTTCGGGCAGCGCGCCCGCCGCCCGGGCGCTGGCGGTAAGCCTGCGGCAGAAATCCATCGCGTCATCCCAGCTCACGAAGTACATGGGCGTGTTGTCGTCGTCGCCCAGCAGCAATTTGTCGGGATTGTCCGGGTCGAAATGCATGAATGCCCGCAAGGTGGCTTTGTGTCCGTTGCCGAAGTCGTATACGGTTTCGTCCTTGAGCATTTTGGCGACGTGATCCCGGAGGCTCTCGTTCATGACGGCCCTCCATTGCGCGATGGTGACTTCGGTCTGGCCGAGCCAATAACCCCGGCTAAGGGTGACCTGTGTCTGCGGGCCCTCGTCGGATTTGCGGCCGGGCTCGCTGTCGGGGCTGCCCAGGGTGAAGGTCCCGGGGGGGATCCAGGACAACGAAAGGGAGAGTCCGTCACCGAGGGGGACGGTGAGGGCGTGGCCGGGAGGGGGGGCCGGGGTGCCGGTCGCGGCGGCGTGGCCGGGTGAGGGGGCATCCAGCTGGCCGATCTCGCGGAGCCATTCGATGAAGCGATCGGGCCAGCCGGTGACGGCGCCGGTGTTGGTGGGCCGCATGCCGAATCCGTGGCCGACGGCCTCGTAGATATGGAGCTCGGCGGGGACGCCGGCGCGTTTGTATTGGAGGTAGACCTCGGCGGCGCCCTCGGATATGTCGGGACGGTCCTTGAAGCCGGCGACGATGAATACCGGGGGCGCGTTGGGGGCGACATGGAAGCGGTGGGAATTGCCGGGGTAGATCAGCGCCTGGAAATCGGGGCGGGCGCTCAGGCGGTCGATGGCATCGGCTGGGCTCGTTTGGACGCTGTCAAAACGCATCGCCGCGAGTGCCGCGAGCTCGCCACCCGCGGAAAAACCCATCACGCCCAGGCGGCCGGTGTCTATCCCCCACTCCTTCGCACGGCTGCGTACGAGGCGGATGGCGCGCTGGATGTCGGCGACTTCTTCCTTGTCCACGGTATAGGTCGAGCCTTGCTCCCGGGCGAGCCGGTACTTGAGGACGAAAGCGGCGATGCCTTTGCTTTGGAAATATTTCGCCGGGTTATAGCCTTCGTGGTCGATCCAGAGCTCGGAGTGACCGCCGCCGGGCGCGATGATGACGGCGGCGCCGGTGCCGTGTCCGGGCAGGAAGGCGGTGATGGAGGGGCGGTGAATGGAGGAGACCACGTGGTCGCCGGTTTCGGCGATGCGGACCTTTTCGGGGGCCGTCTTGCCCTCGGAGCCGGGGGCGCCGGCTGGCCAGAGGAGGATCTCCGGGGCGGTAGACAACCGGGCGGCCCCGGCGGACGGGACCTGCGCCGTTGCGGCGAACGGGGGCGCCAGGACAAGCAGGCAGAAGAGGACGTTTTTCATATTCGGTTATTGTAGGTACTGATGCGCGATCCCATCATACAAATTGAGAAAATTATTGGCCTTGCCGTCGGCGTCGAAAAACTTCTCCCAGGTGCTGAGGGGTTCCCAGATAAAGGCGCCCTTGGTTTGCGGGCCCGGGAGGTCGAAGGCGATTTTGTTCACCTCGGTTTTCAGGGCGGAGTATTCGGCTACGATGACGGGCTTGCCGAAGCGGCGCAGGAGGTCGCGCATGTTGGCGTCGAGGTCGTCGGTCGTGCCGTGCCATTTGGGGTAGTAAGAAAGACCGATGACGTCGACGGGGACGTTCCGGGCGAGGACCTGGTCGAGGAAAAAGACGGACTCGTCGTTTTGGCCGCCCAGCGCAATGTGGAGCATGATGGAGGTATGCGGCGCTACCGAACGCACGGCGGCGGCGCCGGCGGCCAGGAGCTGGGACATGCTGTCGAGGTGCATCACGCTGCCGACGGGCCATACGAGGCCGTGGTTGATCTCGTTTCCGACCTGGACCATGTCGGG
>NZ_DATJIY010000007.1:0-2324 GCF_035492835.1 Dinghuibacter sp. | reverse complement strand
CACCGACGTCCGCGTCCTCGGCACCGTCCTTGCCTTCGACATCGACACCGGCGCCGGCGGCTACCTCGACAACGTCGGCCCGTTGATGGCCCGCTACGCCGTCGAGCGGGGCGTGATGCTCCGCCCCATGGGCAGCAATGTCTACGTCCTGCCGCCGTACTGCATCACCGAACAGGAGCTGGAAGCGATTTACGCCTGCATCGAGGGGGCGTTGGAAACACTTTTTTCCTAACTTCGGAGACAAACCTGGAAAAACAACATGGTGAAGTATGTGATCATCTCTCCAGTACGGAACGAGGAAGATTTCCTTGAAACGACGATCCGCTGCGTCATCGACCAAACCATCCGCCCCGTGGAATACATCCTTGTAAACGACGGCTCCACGGACCGCTCCGCCGATATCATGCGCGGATACGCCTCCCGTTACGACTGGATCAAGGTAATCGACCGACCAAAGGGCGAACACAGCCCCGGACCCGGTGTGGTCGCCGCCTTTTATGCGGGCTACGATCTCATAACCACCACCGGCTGGGAATACATTGTCAAGCTGGATGGGGACCTCCGATTCGACCCCGGATACTTCGAATTCCAGATACGGGCCATGGAGAGGAACCCCGCCCTGGGCATGACCAGCGGAAAGACCTATCAGCCACACGGCGACAAGCTCGTCCTCGACATGATGCCCGACGATCACGTACGCGGCCCGGCCAAGTTCTACCGCCGCGCGTGTTTCGAAGCGATCGGCGGGCTCCTTCCCGTGCTGGGCTGGGATACCATCGACGAAATGACGGCACAGACCCTGGGATGGGAAACGCGCAGTTACCAGGACCTGGTGCTCGTCCACTACAAACCGATCGGGTTCAAGCAAAAGAACGTTTATAAACGCGAGACCCGTCTGGGAAAGGTCCAGCACTACCTGGGCTACCACCCGCTGTTCGCCCTGGTCAGGGGATTGTACGTCACCACGCAAAAGCCATATGTCATAGGCGGACTGCTCAACATCGCCGGATTCTTAACCGCCGGATTCCGGGGGGACATCCGGTACGGCGACAAGGCCATGATCCGGCACCTGAGAAAGAAACAACTCCAACGGCTTTTCTTCAAAAGAAGGCTGCTGGGCTGATAGATCGTCAACCCCAAAACGCTAACCGATGAAACAACCCTTTCTCAACCTCCGGGTCGACAACCTGACAGCGACAGAGGCCCTTTGCGCCTGCGTGAGCGCCCTCGACGGATTGCGGCCCCGGTCCCTATTTTTTCTGAATGCGCATTGCTTCGTCCTTTCACAACGACACCCATCTTATCACGACGCGTTATACCGATCGGACTTCGTTTTCAACGACGGCATCGGCATCAAATGCGTCGGTCTCCTCAACAACATCCGGTTCACCGACAACCTAAACGGGACCGACCTCATCCCGAAGATCATTGACGCCGGCGTCCGGGACGAGCGTACCTTTTATTTCGTAGGCGGCGCGGAAGGCGTCACCCACGAAGTACGTGACCGGCTGGTAGCGCAATACGGCAATATCCGCATCGCGGGCGCCCGCAGCGGGTATTTTACCGAAACCGAAGAAGCCGGGATCATCCGGGACATCAACTCAAAAAATGTCGACATCCTGATCGTGGGGATGGGCGCACCATTACAAGAACTGTGGATCGAAAAGATCCGGCCCCAGCTCACGACCGTGCGTCTTTGCATTGCCGGGGGCGCCATTTTCGACTTCATGTCCGGGAAATTCCGCCGCGCACCCCCTGTCGTTCGCCGGGCGAACCTGGAATGGGCGTACCGGCTCTATCTCGAACCCGGCCGGCTTTGGAAAAGGTATGTTTATGGCGCCTTTGCGCTTGCCTATCACGTATTCCGCCATTGGCTGCCCCCTGAGCAACCGATTGGGTACGCTGGAAAGCATATCTTGAACGCATGAAAATAGCCGGTTTCTTCGCGCTGGCCGCGGCGCTCCTTTTGCTGTCGACGTCGGTCGTGCCGGGCATCTGGATGGGCAATACGTCCCTGGACATTCATTTGCACGACACTTATTTTTTGACGATCGCCGATAACGGGCCGGAACGGGCGCTGCACACCCTGTTACAATGGACCGCCAGCCCCTGGTGGTTCTTACTAATGGCCATCGTATACCTGGCGTTCGGCCGGATTACCGGGCGTTCCCTCAATACCCGCTGGGGATGGCTGCATTTTGGCGTCAGCCTGCTCGCTGCGATCCTCTACTGGACTCCACGGCTGACGGCCGGATCGCTTTCGGTCATTCCAGGCTGGCATACAGTCCTGTACCGCCACAAGATGCACTGGACGGAGGTCGTGG
>NZ_DATJIY010000006.1:0-10034 GCF_035492835.1 Dinghuibacter sp. | reverse complement strand
TTTCAATAACGGCATGGTCGTCACGTTCGCGATGCTGAACGGGTATTACACCGACCTCTATGGCAGCAACCAGGTGCAGCAGATGCCGGTCTCGCTGACCTACAATGGCATGACCGATACGTGGAGCGCCATCATCACGCCCGGGAACGTGCGGATAGACTTCGTCAACAGCCAGAACTTCTACACCGCGGGCGTCAGCGACGCCCAGGAGTTCCGCTGCGTGATCGTTCCCGGGGGCGTGAGCATCCCGGACAACCTAAAGGGTCCGGCGCTGCTGCGCTACCTCCGGGTACCGAACTAGAACGGCGCGCTGCGGCTGCCCCGCGGTCATGGCGGCCGCCGGAGGCGAACGGGATTTGTCCTATATTGCGCCCATGATATACCGTAGCAGAGCGCCCCTGCGGATCGGCCTGGCCGGTGGCGGGACGGATGTGAGTCCTTACAGCGACCTTTACGGCGGCGCGATATTGAATGCCTCCGTTTCATTATATGCGTATGCGAACATCGAACCCCTGGACGAGCCGACCATCATCCTGGAGGCCTTCGACCAGAAACAGGTAATCACCTACGAAGCGTCCAAAAGCCTGCCTTTGGACGGCCAGCTGGACCTGCTCAAAGGCGTCTACAACAAGGTCGTCGAAGACTACGGCGCGCTCCCGTGCAAGGGTTTCCGGCTCTCCACGATCGTCGACGCGCCCCCCGGGTCTGGCTTAGGCACGTCCTCGACCCTGGTTGTGGCGATATTGGGGGCCTTTGCGGAGCTGCTAAAGCTGCCGTTGGGCGAATACGACGTGGCCCACTACGCGTACCGCATCGAGCGGGAATACCTGCAGCTGGCGGGCGGCAAACAGGACCAGTACGCGGCCACGTTTGGCGGCGTGAACTTTATGGAGTTCTTTGCCGACAAGGTGATCGTCAACCCGCTGCGCATCCGGCAGGAATACCTCGACGAGCTGGAACACAACCTGGTACTGTATTTCACGGCCACCAGCCGGGAGTCGGCCAAGATCATCAAGGAACAGCAGAAGAACGTCACGTCGAACAATACGGCCTCGATCGAAGCCATGCACCAACTCAAGGAGCAGGCCCGGATGATGAAGGAGGCGCTGCTCCGCGGCAACCTCCAGGCCATCGGCGAAATCCTGGACTTCGGTTTCCAGCAAAAACGCCGGATGGCGCACAACATCTCCAATGCGCTGATCGAAGACATCTACGACAAGGCCAAAGCGGCCGGCGCCGTTGGGGGCAAGATCTCCGGCGCTGGCGGCGGCGGCTTTATGATCTTCTATTGTCCCGGCAACACCTCTTACAAGGTCCGCGAAACGTTGGGCGCGATGGGCGGTATTTGTTCACCCTACCGGTTCGTCAAATCCGGCCTCACCACATGGACCGCCAAATAAAGGAAGCCATCATCCTCGCCGGCGGCCTCGGTACCCGGCTGAGGAGCGCGGTCCCCGACCTGCCCAAATGCATGGCCCCCGTGGCGGGCAGACCCTTTATAGGTCATGTCATGGACTACCTGCTGGAGCAGGGGATCGAACATTTTATCTTTTCGCTGGGCTATAAGCACGACGTCATCGAAAAATATATAGACCGGGTATATGGCGCCTTAGACTATGTCTTTGCCGTCGAAAAGGAGCCGCTGGGTACCGGCGGCGCCATCCGCGAGGCGTGCAAGGTCGCCGAAGACCCGCAGGTCATCGTGACCAACGGCGATACCATGTTCCGCGCCTCCGTGCCGTCGCTCTCGGCAGTACACGTCGCGCACAACGCCCTTGTCACCCTGGGTTTGAAACCGATGCGCGACTTCGACCGCTACGGCATCGTTGACATCGATCCCGATGGCAGGGTGATTGGCTTTGAAGAAAAACAACCGCGATCATCCGGCCTGATCAACGCCGGGCTTTATGGTTTGAACGTCACGGAATACCTGGCTTCGGCTCCCCCTTCAGGCGTCTTCTCCTTCGAACGCGACTTCCTGGAGCCCCGCGTGGCCGGCGGCCGTCTGTTCGGCTATCCCGAGGACGCTTACTTTATCGATATCGGTATCCCGGAAGACTATAAACGGGCTCAAAAAGAATTCCTATGAGTACACAGATAGCGTTGCCCCGCGTGGACCGGAGCTGGGCCCTTTTCCTGGACCGGGACGGGGTCATCAACGTCGAGAAACCCATGGACTATGTCCGCCACTGGGACGAGTTCCAGTTCAATCCCGGCGTGCTCGAGGCCATGGGCCTGTTCAGCCGGCTTTTTGGCCGGATCGTGGTGGTGACCAACCAACGCGGCGTTGGCAAGGGCCTCATGACGGAGCAGGACCTCCTGGACATCCACGACAAGATGACCACGGAGGTCGCGGCCGTCGGCGGACACATCGACCGCATCTACTACGCCCCCGACCTCCACGACGACAGCCCCCGCCGCAAACCCAACCCCATTATGGGCCAGGAAGCCATGCAGGACTTCGCCGAGATAGACCCCACGCGGAGCTTTATGGTGGGGAATACTTTCTCGGATATGGAGTTCGGGCGCAACATCGGCGTCCAGACCGTATTCCTGCCGACGACGCGGCAGGAGCCGCCGATGCCGCACCCGCTCGTGGACTTTCTTTATCCCGATCTGTTAGCGTTCGCCCGTGCGCTGGCGGCCCGCGCGGCGCAATAAATTCCCGGTTTCTCAGTTATAGAAGTATATGAGGATCTTATTGTTACTATTGTTCCCGGCGATACTCCCCCTCGCGCTCCCAACAACGGTGCTCGCCCAAAAAAAGCCCGACCTCCGGAGCTATGAGGATTCCCTCACCGCCAACGGCGCCCAAATCGTCAACGGCCGGGACGCCTCCGAGCGGTTCGAGGCAGACAGCCAGTTTACCCGTACGCTGGTGCGGGCGCTCAAGGAACCCTACTCCTTCGAATATCCCTTCGACTCCCTGCAGAACGTATCCCACCTTTACGCACCGGACAGCAGCTTCCGCGTCTTTACCTGGGAGGTCATGGTCAGCGAGGACAGCTATCGCCGGCATGGGGCGATCCAGATGCGCACCCCCGACGGGTCACTCAAGCTTTTCGCGCTGATCGACCGGACCGACGCCACGGATCATCCACTCGACACCGTGACGAATAACACCTACTGGATCGGGAACATCTACTACCGGATCGTTCTGAAGAAATACCTCGGCAAAAACTATTACACCCTGCTCGGCTACGACGAGCACAACCTGGCGTCGACGCGTAAATGGATCGAAGTCCTTACGTTCGACGCTGAGGGCAAGCCCGTATTTGGCGGCCGTTATTTCGTTTTTAACGCGGGCGACCCCGTTCAGCCCGGCCCCATCGACCGCTATATGATCGAGTACAAAAAGGACTGCGGCGCCCGTATCCAATACGACCCTGACCTCGGGCTGATCATCGTAGACCACCTGATCTCGGAAAGCAACGAGCCGGAGAAAAAGTACACGCTCGTCCCCGACGGGGACTATGAGGGCTTCCGCTGGGTCAACGGGAAGTGGGTGCACATCAACAAGGTCTTCAGCCAGAAACTTCAGAACGGCCAGGCGCCCGTGCCGCAGCCGCTCAAGACGCCGCCGCGCGTCGGGGGGCACGAGTAATAGCGCCGCCAACGGGGCCGGGCGCGGGCAACACCGCCAGCCGGCTATGCCTTCACCGGCAACACCTCGCGGAGCAGCCCCCGGAGCGTCTCCTCCGACGCATTAAAAGACTGCAGCAGCCGCACCTGGTTGCGCGCGCGCACCAGGTTGTGCCCCGGATAACGCGAGCCGTAGTATACGTCGCTTTCCAGGTAGTCGGTCAGGAACCGGAGCGCCTGCATATAGATCATAAAGCGCCCCGCAAACAGGAACTGCTGTTGCTCCAGCGCGGTCAGGCTCCCCTCCATCCCATTCAGGTACCCCGCCACGATGGCGCGGAAGTATTCGGGACGCACCTTGACGAGCGCAAGGTCCTGCTCCTCCTCGGAGACCGGCGGCAGGTACGTCCGCATCATGTCCCCCACGTCGCTCAGGAAATACCCCGGCATGACGGTGTCCAGGTCGATCACGCACAAGGCGCGGTCGGCGTCGTCAAAAAGGATGTTGCTGATCTTTGTGTCGTGGTGCATGACCCGGAGCGGGAAGTCCTTCGACGCTTTGAGCGCCTCCAGGTCGGAGACGTAGTGGGCGTGGTTTTCCAGGTAGTATATTTCCTTGGCGGCCTCGGCGTGCCGCTCGGGCGTGGCCGAGGTCTGCGCCTTTTGGAATGCCCGGTAGCGCTCGCCCAGGTCGTGGAAACCGGGCAGCGTTTCCCGTAACAGCTTGGGGTCGAGGTCCGCCAGCTGGTGGCTGAAGCGGGCAAAGCTCCGCGCGGCCTCATACGCCTGCTCGGGGCGGCTGACGACGTCCAGGGTCTTCGACCCGCGGACAAAGGGGAAGATGCGGAAGTACTCGCCGCCGGTGGCGCCCGGCGCGCCGGGGCTGCCAGAAGCGCCGGAGCCGTTGGAGGCGCCGGTGGCGTTGGACGCACCGGAGGCGTTGGAGTCGCTCCCCGCGCCCCCGCGGATGTGCACATACGTCGCCCCATCGAGGGTCATCAGGGGATGGACGAAGAGGTATTCCGGGTGATACTTCTCCAGGTGCCCGCCAACGATCTTCAGGTTATACGCCAGGTCCTCCGGCCGCTTAAAAACTTGGTGATTGATCTTTTGAAGGATATATTTGACGACACCTTGCCGGTCCCGGAGCACCCAGGTCGAATTGATCAGCCCTGAGCCAAATGCCACGCAATGCCAGTCCAACGGGTTTAGGCCAAAACGGGAAAACAATTCTTGCAAAGTGGTCTGGTCCAACATACGTCTATAACATGAACATTCGTCAAGCCCTGCTGGAAGAGCATTCCAAACAGCAAGCCCAGGCCATCGCCGCCCATATCGGCAAAGACACCCAACGCTTCGGCGTCCTGATGTCCCTGTTCACCGGCACTGAATACCGCGTGATCCAGCGTTCGGCCTGGGTGCTAAGTTATGTGATCCGAAAATATCCTTCGTTGCTGACCCCATATTTAGCGCAAACGATTGATTTGCTCAGGGCCCCCGGGTTGCCTACCGCCGTACCCCGGAACATCCTCCGGGTGCTGCAGGACATCGACATCGAGAATTGATCACAACCATCCAAGAGCGGCTGCCCTACGAGACTGCCGCCTTCAAAAGCAGAGCCAAAAAGATCCTCGCCAAAAAAGCCTGACAGGCCCGAGGCTCGCCGGAGCACGAGGCGCAACAAGGCAAAAGCTAGTAGAGCATCCGCACCTTAATGGTATTGCGCACCTCCCGCAGCAGCTCCGCCGCCTTCGCGGATATGCGCTGGTCGACGTCGAGCACGACATACCCGATCTCTTCGTTGGTCTTCAGGTACTGCGCCAGGATGTTCACCTGGTGCGTGGACAACGCGGAGTTGATCTCGCTCAGCACGCCGGGGACGTTGCGGTGGATGTGGAGGATGCGGTGGGTGCCCTCCTGCGGCGGCAGGTTCAATTCGGGGACGGTGTGGGAACCGATGGTGACGCCGTTCTCCAGGTAGTGGAACAGCTTGTCGGAAACGTCTTCGCCGATGTTGGCCTGCGCCTCTTCGGTGGAGCCGCCGATGTGGGGGGTGAGGATGACGTTGGAGAGGCCCTGGAGCGGGGTCTCAAAGCGATCCCCATTCTTCTCCGGCTCCCAGGGATAAACGTCGACGGCGGCGCCGCTGAACCGGCCTTCCCGAAGGGACAATGCCAGCGCGTCCAGGTCGACGACCTCGCCACGGGCGTAGTTGATGAGGATGGAGCCCTTTTTCGCGTGCGAAAGGACCTCCGCGGTCATCATCATTTTGGTGCGCGGCGTCTCGGGGACGTGGAGGGTCACGATGTCGGCTACCGACATGAGCTCCTCGAGGGTCTGGGCCCGGCGGGCGTTGCCCAGCGGGAGCTTGGTGAGTACGTCATAAAATACGACCTTCATCCCCAGGGCCTCGGCCAGGACGCTGACTTGGGAGCCGATGTTGCCATATCCTATGATACCCAACGTTTTACCTCGAAGTTCATAGCTCCCCTTGGACTCTTTCATCCAGACCCCCTCGTGGGCGGCCTTGTTCTTGTCGGGGATGCGGCGGATCAGGAATATGGAGGCGGCAATGACCAATTCGGCCACCGACCGGGTATTCGAATAAGGGGCGTTAAAAACGGTGACACCGTGACTGGTGGCTGATTTGAGGTCAACCTGGTTGACACCTATGCAAAAACAGCCGATGGCCTGGAGCTTGGGAGCGGCGTCCAGCACGGCCTGGGTGACTTTGGTCTTGGAGCGGATGCCCAGCAGGTGGACGTCTTTGATCTGCTTGATCAGTTCTTCTTCGCCAAGGGCGCCGGTGAGGCGGGTGACATTGGCATAGCCGGCGTCCTTAAAGAGGCTG
The DNA here is from genome assembly GCF_035492835.1 of Dinghuibacter sp. NCBI lineage: Bacteria > Pseudomonadati > Bacteroidota > Chitinophagia > Chitinophagales > Chitinophagaceae > Dinghuibacter > Dinghuibacter sp. The sequence continues at coordinate 3,601 of NZ_DATJIY010000006.1, read as the reverse complement.
GCGGCGGTTTCACTAATGTTCTCGAGGAGGAGGATGTTGATCTTTTCTTTTGGATAGCTTGTTAATTTTTTTTCTGACATTGCCTGGGAGTCTATTATTTTGCAAAAATAAGAAATAAGAAGCCGTTTCATGAAACATATCGCCTTGGGTATTTGTGTTTGTGGTATCATGTTGAGTTGTGGGGCTAAGCAACCGAAAGAGGACAAGTCGCAAACGAGTGTTCGCGGCGATTCGAGCGCGGTCGTCAAACGCGCGCGGATCACGCCGGCAGAGTTCAACCGCATCTACGCGTTATCCGATAACTTCTATAACTCGCTACAGCGTTCCGGTTTCAACGGGGCCTTCCTCGTCGCGAAGAACGACAGCGTCATCTACGAGCGCTATCGCGGCTACGAGGACCTGCGGTCGCGCAACAAGCCCGTGAACGAGCACAGCGCCTTCCACCTGGCGTCGGTGTCCAAGACCTTTACCGCGATGGCGGTGCTCAAGCTGATGGAAGAAAAGAAGATCGACCTCGACTCCAGCGTGCAATACTACCTGCCGGCGTTCCCCTACCCCGGCGTCACCGTGAAGATGCTCCTCAACCACCGGAGCGGGCTGCCCAACTATCTTTATTACATGCCGACGACCGGTTGGAACAAGCACGACTACCTGTCCAACGATAGCCTGCTGGCCGTGCTGTCGCGGCTCAAACCGCGGCTGACCGCAAAACCCGGCACCCGCTTCCACTACTGCAACACCAACTATGCGATGCTCGCCCTGGTGGTGGAAAAGGTGACAGGGACGCCCTTCCCGCAGTACATGAAGCAAACCATTTTCGACCCGCTCGGTATGAAAGACACGCGCGTCGTCACGGCGGGCATGCTGGACAGCGTGATGCCCTCCTACATGGGCAACGGCCGGATGGCCGCCTGGACCTTCCTGGACGGTACCTATGGCGACAAGAACGTTTACTCCACCGCCCACGATCTGCTCAAATGGGACCAGGCGCTGCGTACCGACTTCCTGACCAAGGCGTCGCTCGACATGGCGTACACGCCCTACAGCTTCGAGAAACCCGGTATCCGCAACTACGGCCTGGGCTGGCACCTGTTCCTCTACCCCACCGAAAAGGTCATCTTTCATAACGGGTACTGGCACGGGAACAATACCGTTTTCTTCAGGCTCATAAAAGAAGGCTACACCATCATCGTCCTGGGGAACCGCTTCGACAAGTACATCTACCACGTCCAGCCGCTGGCCGAAGCCCTGACGGGGCGTAAGTTCGACGTCAAGGGCGTGCCGATGCCCGAATCCGACGATACCGGCGATGGCGACGGTGGCGGGAAATAAATCACTCCACGCTAAAGCTGTTCACGATGGCATCGAACGCCGCCTTGCTGTCGTCGTAGTGCCCGCGCGCCGCGGTACACGTCACGACGTAGGCTATCCCCCCGGAAACGACACACGTCAGCATCCCTTCGTTGTCCTTGCCATCGACGGTCGAGGAATAGCGGAGCCAGCGGGAATCGTGCCCGTTCAACGTTCCGGAGCCCTTGTCCATGACCTTGAAGTTGGCGAGGTACTGGCGCATGCCTTCGATACTCTGCGCAAAACAATCATCCAGCGAGAGCGTCATCGATTGTGTCACGACATTGACGTTGGGGTGGAAGCCGCCGACGATCGTATCGCAGATGACGGCGGTAAAATGCACGCCGTTCATCGAGGTATCCTTTTTGGTCCAGCCGGGGATCGCCTTAATGCCGTACCGGCCGGTCCCGCCGTTCATCCCCGGCGCCGCGGCGAAGGCTTTTATCGTTTCCTGTGAATCGGTGGTCTTTGGAGAAAGGTGGCAGCCGGCAAGCATAACGACGGCCGTGAGGAGCAGGATCGGTTTCATTGGTTGAGGGTATTTGAGACCTAATTTACTATTTTGCAGCCATGGAAAAGGTCCTTGTCCGCATCTTTCGGTATTTCGACGCACACCGACCCGTTTTTTTAGGCTGCTTTATAGGAAGTTTTGTCCTTTTGGGTTGGTTCGCGTCGAAAACGCACTTCGAGGAAGACATTTCCAAGGTGCTGCCCAAGGACCCCAAGGTCGAAAAGCTCAACGAGGTTTTCCGGAATTCGCGTTTTACCGAGCGGTTAGTCATCATGGTGTCGATGAAGGACAGCTCGGCGCAGCCGGACAGCCTGACGGCGTATGCGGCCGACCTCGCGTCGGCGGTTTCGTCACGCCTCGGGCCCTATATCGCGCGGTTTACGGACAAGGTCGACGACTCGCTGAGCTTTTCGTTGTTCAACACCATTTCCGAGCACCTGCCGGTGTTCCTCGACTCCTCCGATTATGTCTCGCTCGATAGCCTTATCACGCCGGCGCAACTCCAGGCGACCCTGGCCGGCGACGTCAGGACACTCTCCTCCCCCGCCGGCCTGGCGCTGAAACAGATGATCGTCCACGACCCCGTCGGTATCACCTTTTTGGGGTTGAAAAAGCTCCGCCAGCTACAATACGACGACAATTTCGAGTTGTATGATCAGTACGTGATGACGCGCGACCACCGCTACCTGATGATGTTCCTGACGCCGCGGTACCCGGTCAACAACACGGGTATGAACGCGCGGTTGCTGCGCGGCATCGACGCGATCCGGGACAGCCTTTCGTCGCGCGGGGCGTCCGCATCCTATTTTGGCGCGGTAGCCGTCTCCGTGGGTAACGCGCTACAGCTGAGACGCGATACGATCATCACCCAAGGGGTCACCGTCGTCTTCCTGATAGTTTTTATCGGTTGGTATTTCCGTAAAAAACGGGCGCCCTTCATCATCCTCGTGCCGGTGCTCTTCGGATCGCTCTTCGCGCTGGCGGCCATTCACTTCATACGCGGAAGTATCTCGGTAATCGCGCTGGGGAGCGGGTCCGTCATCCTGGGGGTGGCGGTAAACTACTCCCTGCACGTCTTCAACCACTACCGGCACACGCGGGACGTAGCGCAAACGATCCGCGACCTGGCTTTTCCCCTGACCATAGGGAGCTTTACCACCATCGGCGGGTTCTTCTGCCTGGAGTTCGTACAGTCCGACATGCTCCGCGACCTGGGTCTGTTTGCGGCGTTCAGCCTCATCGGGGCATCGTTCTGCTCGCTGGTCTTCCTGCCGCACTTCCTGCCGCGCCTGGACAAATCGCGCGCGCCGGAGCACTCGTGGATCGACCGCCTGGCCTCGCTCCGGCCGGAGTATAACCGCTGGCTGGTGGTCGTGATCCTCGCGCTGACCGTGGTCTTTGCCTGGCAGGCGCCCAAGGTGGGTTTTGAAGCGGACCTCAACAAGATGAACTATATGTCGCCCCGGCTCAAGACAGCGGAGGCGACGCTGCGCCGCATCAGCGTCTTCTCCTACCAGTCCGTGTACCTGGTCACGGAGGGGCGGACGCTGGACCAGGCGCTGGAGGCGGGGGAGCAGATGAATGCGCGGGTGGCGCAGCTGACCGACTCGGGTTTCGTGAAGAAGTATTCCGGGGTGTCGTCGTTGTTGCTGTCGGATTCGCTGCAACGCTTGCGGATCGCCCGCTGGAACCGGTATTGGAGCCCGGCCCGGAAAGACTCGCTTCTTACCGCCTTGCGGG
>NZ_DATJIY010000005.1:0-5445 GCF_035492835.1 Dinghuibacter sp. | reverse complement strand
GTACATATATCCGTCGTGGATCTGCGCGTCGTATGGGCTGTAGTAGACCGGCTTGCCGTCCTTGCCGATGTCAAAAAAGGTGTGCGAAAAAAGGTTCGCGCGGAAAAGACAGGAGTAGAACGTGGCTTTGTCGGCTTCGCTCCCGCCTTCGACCTTGACGCGTCCGAAGAGGTCGTTCCAGACCTTGTCGGCGGCCTTATGGGTGGCGTCGAAGGTGGGGGCGACCTCGCGGTCTAGCGTAACCGAAGCCTGCTCGGGGCTGATATAGGAGGAGGCGATGCGCGCCTCGACGACGGCGCCGGGGGCGAAACGCAGCGAGGCGGCGACGGGATGCTCGAGCGAGCCTGAGGTGTCGCCCGTGGCGGTAACGGCCGTGAAAGGTTTGTTGAAAACTATGACGAAGTAGTTACGGAAATTCTTTGGTATCCACCGCCCATTATCCACCCACCCGGAGATACTCCGGTGATCGGAACCAACGAGCAGGTGGCAGTGCCGGATGTACCCGTCGAACACGACATAGGCGTCGTGTCCCTTGGGGAAGGTGAAGCGCATGGCGGCGCCTCTTTCAGTGGGAGCGATTTCGGCGCGGATATCGTTGTCGAGCCGGACGCTGTAGTAGCTCGGCATGGCGATTTCGTTGCTGTGCGAAAACGGGGTGGCGCGTTTATCCGCGCTGGTGTCGAGCACCGGCATCAGGGAAAAGACGCCGTAGTCGCCGACCCAGGGGCTGCATTGGTGGGTTTCGCCGAAGGCGCGGATGGCTGTGACCTTGTATTGGTATTTCCAGCCCTCGCCGTCCTTGCCGGTCTGGGGAGTCCAGGCGTTCTCGGGGAAGGGGAGCGCGGTCGCGGGGTACGTGTTGCCGTAGCTGAGGCCGAAGTCGGAGTTCGTTCCTTGCAGGGTGTTGGCATAATGCACAAGACCCTGGGCGCGGCCAGCGACGGTCAGGCCAAAAATGGCGGCAGCCGCTACCAGCAACGCCATGGAGAGGGTTAGTTTATGCCCCATTTCTCATTCGGTTTTGATCCCATAAACAATTCCAACGTACCGCCGGCGACGACCTGTGCGTGGTCGATGTGGCAGTACGGGTAAGGCTTGCCATTCAACAGGGCGCGTTGGATGTATACGTTGCCGGCGGAATTGTCGTGCGCGATGACGGTGAACGTCCGGCCCGACGCATAAGCCGGATCGAGGTGCAGGGTAACGGAGGAGAAAACGGGGCTCGTGATCTCGTAACGCGTGTCGCCGGGGCAGACGGGGTGGAGACCGGTGGCCGCCAGGATGTACCAGGCGGACATCTGGCCTACGTCTTCGTTGCCGACGAGGCCTTCCACGTCGTCGTGGTAGGCGCGGGCGCACACCGCGCGGGTCCACTTCTGCGTCAGCCAGGGGGCGCCGAGGCGGTTGAAGAGGAAGGGGGCGTGGTGTACGGGCTCGTTGGCGTGGTTATAGTAGTCGTTCCAGAGCATGTTCTCCGGTGTCTGGTCGAAGAGCGCCTGGAGGTCGGCGATGACCTTTTCGCGGCCGCCCATCAGCTGGACCATGCCCGGTACGTCGTGGGGAACGAACCAGCCCTGCTGGAGCGGGTTGCTCTCGACGGTGCCGTAGAACTGCTTCAACCGGCCCTCGGACGGCCAGGCCTCCCAGGAGCCGTCGGCGTTCCGCGGGCGGAACCAATGGACCGAGTCGTCCCATACGTTGCGGTAGCTTTGGGAGCGCGCGGCGTATTTGGCGGCGTCGGCGCCGCGCCCCAGCGTAGTGGCCAGGCGCGAGAGACACCATTCTGAGTACGCGTTTTCCAGCGTATTGGAAATAGAAAACGGCGATGACCCGTAGGACGTGCCGCTATGGTCGTCCGGGTCGCAGATATACGTCCAGCCGCGGCTGCCGTTACCGAAGCGTTCGCAGGTATTGACGGCGTAGCGGTAAGCCTTGTCGATGTCGTAATGCCGGATGCCTTTGGCGTAGGCGTCGTTGAGCACCACGACCGCGGGATTGCCGATCATGCAACCCGTGTAGGCGTTGAGGAGCTCCCAGCGCTCGAAGTATTGTTTCCCGCTGTGCTCGGCAAGCTCTATCAAGGAGCTCAGCAGGTCGTCCACGACCTTCGGGTTGATGAGCATCTGGAGGGGCATCTGGCTTCGGAAGACGTCCCAGCCGCTAAAGACGGTATGCTTGGTGAAGTCGGCCGACTTGTGTACCTGTCCATCCCCCCCCGGGTACGAGCCATCGACGTCGGAAATGTTCCGCGGGTCGATGAGGGTGTGGTAGAGGGCGGTATAAAAGATGGCGCGGTCCTCTTCCGATCCGCCGGTGACGGCTATCTTGCCCAGGGCGGCGTTCCACAGGTCGCGGGCGGCCGATCGCACGCGGTCGAAGTCCCAGTCCGCGATCTCCGAGGAAAGATTCAGACGGGCGTTGTCCATGCTCACGAAAGAGATGCCCGTTTTCATCAGGACCTGTTCGCCGGGCGTGGTGGCAAACTCCGTAAAAAAGCCGAGGTGACGGCCCTGTTGCTCATGGACTCCCTTGAGGATGGCGGCGGCGGCGACGCGCTGCTGATAGCGGTTGCTTTGGACGTCCTCGCGTTTGCGGCTCCACCCGTCGGGTATGTCCGCGGACCAGACACCGAAGTCCTTCAAAGGTTTGGAGAACTCGGCGTGGAAGTACACGGTGTAGCTCGCGTGTCCGTCCCCGTTACCCCAGCCGCCGCCTTCCGGGGTGCAGCGCATCCAGCCTTCGATCGCATGGTCGTCCACGACGCGGACGTACTGAAGGGTCGAGGTCCCCCCTACCCTGCGCGCCAGGTCGACCTGGATGCGGGAGGGGCCGCCGGACTCAAAGGTAAACCGCAGCATGCCGCTGTGGGGAGCGGCGGTTGCCTCGGCACGTACATTATATTTCGTAAGAAGCACGGCGTAATATCCCGCGCTGGCGGATTCGGATGTCTTGTCGTACCCCGAGCGATACCCTTCCGGTTGCAACCCCGGCTGGTATTCGGGCGCGCCCGGCCCCGTCAGACGCCCCGCGCAAGTGCGCAGAGGCCCCGTCGTGGGCATCACCAGGAAGTTCCCGAGGTCCCCGTACCACCCCACCCCGCTCAGCTGGGTGAAGGCAAAGCCTTCGATCGAGGTGTGCTCATAGCTGTACCCCGAGCCGTTGTCTCCGCCGGTGATGGTGTTGGGGCTGACCTGGACCATCCCAAACGGCGTTTCCGCGCCCGGGAAGGTCTTTCCCAGACCGTGGATCGCGCCCGCCTTGTCGATGTTGGTGCTGGCGCCGATAAAGGGGTTTACATAGTCAGCTGGTTCCTTTGTTTGCGCGGACCCACGCGTGGTTACCACTAAGCCTCCGATCATACAAATCCTTTTCCAATTCATAGTTTTCTTATAACCCTACCTGTATGCCCACATTCAACACCCTGTTGTTCATGTAGGCATCCCCTACGGTGTTGGACTGCGCTTCCGGGTCGGTTTGGTATTTTTTCCAGACGTTCGTCCAGGTGATCAGGTTGTAGGCGCTGAGGTAGATACGCGCGCTGGCCAGATGGAACGGCAGGCTCTTTTTGGAGAGCTGATAGGATAAATCCACCGTTTTCAACCGGATATAGTGCGCGTTGACCAGCCAGAAGTCCGACATATAGTTGGTCGGGCTGTTGATGGTCGTGGGGTCGGTCGTCAGCCGCGGGAATTTCGGGTTGGTGTTGGTCGGCGTCCAGGCGTCCTGGTGTATGGGCTGCCACTGGCTCTGGAAGGGCTCGATGCCCGTACCGATCGCCGACAGGCTGTACTGGAAGGCGCCCTGGAACAGGATGCTCAGGTCAAAGCCTTTATACCCCAATTTGATGGGCAGACCGACCGTCGTGTTGGGTATATTCGGGCGCCCGATCGCCTGCTCGTCGTTCTGGTCGATGACGCCGTCGCCGTTGAGGTCTTTGTACTTGATGTCCCCGGCAACCGGGGGCGCGGCGGTATTGGGCTTGGCCACCTTACCGCTGGTGATGTCGTCCTGGGTATAATAGCCCTGGAAGATATAGCCAAAGGGCTGGTTGATCTGGTGCCCGGTTACGGCCAGCCAGGGGTAGCGGGGCGAGGCTTCGGCCTCGTAGATGACCTTGTTGCGGTTGTGCGTATAGACGATACCGATGCTGTAAAAGACCTTACCGGCGGTGGCGGACCAGGTCAGGGTTTCTTCCCAGCCCTGGTTGGTCGTGATCCCGACGTTGGTCGGCGAGAGCCCGATCCCCAGGATCAGCGGCACGTTCCCCGGCGTGACCAGCTGGTCGAACACGTACTCGTGGAAGTAGTCGGTGGTCGAGCTGAGCTTGTCGCCAAAGAGGTTCATATCCAGGCCGAAGTCGGTCTTCCGGGACTTCGACCAGGTGACGTTGTTGTTCCCTAACGGCCCTTCGTACACGGTGGCCTGGCCCTGGGGCTGTTGTCCAAAGCTGTAGTTGGAGCCGTTGTTATACACCTGTTGATACAGGTACTGGTTACCGGGAGCGACGTCGGACCCGACAACGCCGTAGGTAGCGCGGAGCTTGAACAGGTTGACCTTCGGAAGCACGTCGCCAAAGAACTTTTCCTTGGCGATATTCCAACCCAGACCCACGGCCGGGAAGAACCCGTTGCGTTTTTGGGCGTGGAAGCGGTCGGAGCCATTGAGGGCGGCGTTGAGGTCGACCAGGTATTTCTGCTTATAGTCGTAGCCGATCTTCAGCGAATAGCCGCGGAATTTCGAAGGCACCGCCGCGACCTGCGCCAGCAGGGGGTTGTCGTCGTTCCGCGTGGTTTGCTCGTGCCACAGCAACAGGGAATTGAAGTGGTGGGCCCTGGCGAAGGTCCGGTCATAGCTGAAATAGACCTGGGCATCGACGTTTTGGATGTCGAGGTCGGGGTAACCGGAGCTGGACCATACGCCTTCCACGTAACCGCCGCCGTTAGGGCCGGTATTCAGGAGGTAGGACCCGTCGGTGGGGTTATAGTGGTAGCTCGGCGGGTTGGCGAAGGCGTGGTTGAGGGTAAGGACGCTTTCCTGCTGGCTGGAATAGGCGAGCCGGCCGGTAAGCGCGAGGCCCTCGGTGATGTCGTTCAGCTTCTCGTCGAATCCCAGCAGCGCGTTGAAGTCCGTGCGCCGGTCACGGGTGTAGCCGCCGGAGGCGAGGAGGGCGTTTAGCGTGGGCAGCTGTCCCTGCGTGTCGAAGGCATACGCAAAGCTCCCGTTGGGGTTGATAAAGGGCGCGGAAAACGGATGGAAGTCGTTATAGTTAAAAATATCCGCGGTGACGTTCTGGTTGGACGGCTGGTTGATGTCCATATACCGGGTCGATACGTCCATCCGGAGCGACAGGTTTTTGGTGGCCTGGATGTCGAGGTTGCTCCGGACGTTGTACCGGTTGTAAAAATAGTTGTTGTTGACGCCCTGGGAGTTGACGCCGCCCTGGGA
>NZ_DATJIY010000004.1:0-4863 GCF_035492835.1 Dinghuibacter sp. | reverse complement strand
GGGGATGGCTGCATTTTGGCGTCAGCCTGCTCGCTGCGATCCTCTACTGGACTCCACGGCTGACGGCCGGATCGCTTTCGGTCATTCCAGGCTGGCATACAGTCCTGTACCGCCACAAGATGCACTGGACGGAGGTCGTGGGGGGCATCCTCATGATCCTGGCGCTCCTCGCCCTCGGATTCAACGTCGCCACGCGACTGCGGGATAACAAAGAGGGCCGCCCGCAGGCGGCCCCGAAAAATCCAGGCTAAGTGTGACGAAAACCGCCTCGTAGAAGACGAGGGTCTTTCTTATAAGGAGACCGCCGAGCGCATGAACCTCACGCCCCACGCGATCAGCTACCACCTCGTCGAAGCCCGCCGCGTGCTGGCCCGCGAGTTCAGCGTAGACAAGCTCGCGCTGGCGGTGCTGATCGCGGAGATTTACCGCGCGTCCTGACCTGCTTTTCGTATATTCAGCCTTATGCGCCCCTCGACCCTTTTTATTTTGGGCGCGGGTGTACTTCGTCTTCGAAAGACTGACCGGCCGGCGGTTGAACCGCTCGCTCGCCTATATCCATTTCTGGCTGACCGTGGCCGGTTCGTTGATCATTTTCTGGCCCGGCCATTTCGGGCACCAGCCGCGGCGCTATATATACTACAGCGACATTTACGCTTCCGGACAGATCGGCGCAGTAGAGTTATTTATCGGGATCGTCGCGTTGTCTGTGCTCCTGGCGCAGCTGCTGCTGCCCATCAACCTCATTTATTCGCTGGGTCGTCGTCGTCCGAGGGTGGGAGCGCCTCGTGATAGACCACGTTCTTAAGCCGGTTCAGGCTCGCTTTCATCGAAGCCCCCCAGACCTTGTCCATGGCGATACCGGATAATTTTTCCCAGGGGTACCAGCGCAGCTTTATGTCGAGGGACCACTGCAGGAAGGTGCTGTCCTTTTTGGCAACCAGCGTAAAGCCGCCCGCGGCGGGGAGGAGATTTTTGAACTGGTAGAAGAGACGGACGTCCCCTGGGACGCTTTGGAGGATGGAGATAAATATCTTGTTCTCGGGGTGACCCTTCGGATACCAGGCGACGGTCGCCTGGCGACCCGGACCGGCGGACGTGAATTCACGGGTCACCGCGCTGTCGGCGCCCATCCAGGTGCACCACTCCGGCCACTCTTGCAGGTCTTCCAGGAAGGCCTGGAGGCTGTCGCGCCGCACGCCGAGGGTGATGCCCCGGGTCACGGTGACGTGGCGGGGTATAAAGGCGGTGAACAGGCAGATAAACGCCGCCAGCACGCAAAGACCCACCACCACGGATTTGACTTTTTGCCCCATCGTTATTCCCATTTAAAGACTTTGATCGCAACGGCGTAGACCACGACGCCCCAGAGCAGAAGGTAACCTATCTGATAGCGGACATCCCACAGGTGCGCACCTTCGAAGGCGATGTTCCGCATCGCGTCGTTGAGCTGTTTCAGCGGCAGCGCATTGCAGCATTTTTTGAGCCAGACCGGGAAGACATCGGTCGAAAAGAAAGTGCCGCCGAGCAGGAATTGCGGCATCGTAATGAGGTTGGCAAGGGGGGGTATGCTGCTCTCGTTCCTGGACACGCTGCTGACGATAAATCCAAAACCCATAAACACCACCAGCCCGATAAAGCTAAGGATCATCATGTCCAGGAAAGTTTCCCAACCATGCACCAGGGTAAAATGGAAACAGAGATAACCCAGCCCAACGATGACCACGGCAGTCAGTAACTGAAAGGTCACCCGGGATAGCCCTTCTCCCAAAACAATGTACGTCCGGCGGATGGGCGTGGCGAAAAAGCGTTTTAAGACCAGCGTCTGGCGTAGGTTGAAAAATAAAAAAGCCACCCCGAACAAACCCGCGCTGAGCAGCGAAAAGCCAAGCATCCCCGGCAGGATAAAGTCAATTTCCCGATATTCCCGCCCGGGTAAGACAACAGGCTTGTCGAGTGTCGAAAACGACGGCCGGCCGGGGAAGGCGCGTTCGTCGACGTCGGCATTCAGCGTCTTGAGCACGGTTTGTAACAGCGGGAATTTATCCATACAGGCCGAAGACGTTGTCGTATGGACGGTATACCGGGGATAGGCGGTATCGTTGCTGTTACGCGTGATTGTCACCTCGGCAGTGATGTGTCCCTTGCGGACATCGGCAAGCACCTCCGCATCGGTCATTCCCTCCACGATGGATACGTTTCCGAACCCTTTCAGGCCGCGGTATATGGCGTTCGCGGTATCGCTGCCCGGCGCCAGTGCGATCCGGATACTAGGTCCGGTGCCGCCGATAAAGCCAAAAACCAGGATGAAGATCAGGGGAAAACCGAGGCTGAACACCACCGCGGAAGGGCTGCGGAGGATGGCCCGGAAACTCCCCTTGGCAATGGCGAGCATGGCCCGCCACTGGTTGTACGTAGGCTGTGACATAGACTGAAACTGGCGCGCCTGCGGCGCGCCGCCGCGAAGCTACGCCATTTTACCGGATGTCCACGTCATACGGCAGACGCACCTCGACCTGTCCCACCATGGCTTTTACCCGGCGGATGCGTTCCAGGAGCTGCGCGCCGTCGGGCCCGAGCTCTTCCTTGACGGCCTTGGCGCTGACGCCCTTTGTGTAACTCCTCAGGTAGCGTTCAAAGGCCGATTTGGCTTCGGGATACTCGGTGATACCGTATTGCTTAAGGTGCGCCAGCCGGGCGGCACAGTCTACTGCGTCCTGGATGTGACCCAGGCGGTCCACCAACCCGTTGGCGAGCGCCCGCTGGCCCGTCCAGACGCGGCCCTGGGCAATGGTTTCGACTGCGTCGGAGGATAACCGGCGGCCCTGCGACACGTTGGTCTTGAAGGCCAGGTAGGTGCTATCGACGTTTGCCTGGAAAAAATGTTTTTCCTGATCCGTCAGCGGGCGGCTGATGTTGCCCGCGTCGGCGAAGGGCGCCGTTTTGACGCCGTCAAAGGTAATCCCGAGCTTGTCCTTGAAAAAGCCCTGCAGGTTGGGGATGATGGAAAAGACCCCTATGGAGCCGGTGAGGGTCCCGGGCTCCGCAAAAATGGAGTCCGCCCCGCAGGAAATATAGTAACCGCCCGAAGCGGCCAGGTCGCCCATGGAGACCACGATCGGCTTGCCGGCTTTGCGGGCCTCCTGCAGCTCCCGAAGGATGATGTCGCTCGCCAGGGAGCTGCCCCCGGGGGAATTTACCCTGAGCACGATGGCCTTGACGTGGTCGTCGGCCCGCGCCTTGCGGATCCATTTGATGTATTCGTCGCTCCCGATCTGGCCTTCTTCTCCCGCCCCGTAGACGATATCGCCCTGCGCGTAGATCACCGCCACCCGGTCTTTGTCCGTGTTGTCGAGGCTTACGGCCTGGTCGTATTTGGAGATCGAGATGAAATTGATGTCGGCCTTGGCGCCCAGCCCCAGCTTGGCCCGGACTCGGTTCAGCACGTCTTCCCGGTAGCAGAGGCCGTCGATCAGGTGGTTTTTGACCGCGTCATAGGCGGTCTGTATGGCGCCGGTCTGCTGGAGCCCGTCGACCGTGGCCGTATCGAGGTGACGCGCTTCCGCGGCGGCTTCGAGCAGCCCCCGGTTGAGGTCCCCCAGCCATTCCCCGGTCTGGAGCCGGTTGGCGTCGCTCATCTTGTCGGTACGCAGGGGTTCCGTTGCGCTTTTGAACTTCCCATCGTAAAATATCTGCGGTTCGATGCCGAGCTTATCCAGCGTGTGCTTGATGAACATCACCTCGGTCGACAACCCCGCCCACTCCATGGAGCCCGCGGGGTTGCAATAGATGCGGTCGGCCACGCAGGCCACGTAGTACGCCTTTTGCGAGATCACGTCCCCATACGCATAGATGAATTTACCCGAGGCCTTGAAGTCCTGGAGGGCGTGACGCAGCTCCTGGCTGGACGCGTATCCATTGGCGTTCCCTTCGCACCGCAGGAAAATACCCTTGACGGCGCTGTCCGATTGGGCATAGCGGATCAGCCGGACCGCTTCAAATAAGCCGGGAGTGCTGGCGTCTTCCTTTCCAAAGAGGTTCGCCAGATCGTCCTTCCGTCCCTGCTCCTGGAAGGGTGTCGACAGGTCGAGGTAGAGCACCGCCTGGCTGCCGAGGCTGGGTTGCGACCGCGAGACCTTGCCCACGGCCCAACCGATGGTAACGAATATCGCAATAACCGTAAAAACGATCAGGGCCAGCAGGGCCGCAAAAAAAGATTTAAAGAAGCTGCGCATGGGCATCCGTGTTTATCCATCAAATTTGGTCATTTTTGGGTCATGAACGACGTTATATTATTGACGGGCGGCAACCTGGGCGATCGGTCCTTCAACCTGACCACCGCCCGCGAGCGCCTCATCGCCGCCCTGGGCCCCCTGCAGGCGGCGTCCTCACTTTATTCGACAGCCCCTTGGGGCGTTACGGACCAGCCCGACTTTTTAAACCAGGTTTTAATTATTACCACAGCGCTCCCCCCCGACGCCGTGCTTAGGACGATCCTGTCCATCGAAGAATCCCTTGGCCGCGTCCGCACCACCAAATGGGCCCCCCGCCCCATCGACATCGACATCCTCTTCTACGGTTCATTGGTTATTGATACGCCTTCCCTGGTGGTCCCCCACCCCGAGATCCCCAACCGCCGCTTCGTCCTGGCCCCACTGACCGAGGTCGCCCCGGATCTCGTCCACCCGGTCCTGGGCCTCAAGATCCGCGAGCTCCTGTCCCAAACCCCCGACACCGCCGCGGTCACCCGCCTCTAAGCCTCCCCCTGCGGAGCCCGGCCTGGGGTGCCTCTTTTACCCTGTTTTGCGAAACGTTTCGCAAAACAGGGTAAAAGAGGCACCCCAGGCCGGGCTCCGCAGGGGGAGG
>NZ_DATJIY010000003.1:0-43907 GCF_035492835.1 Dinghuibacter sp. | reverse complement strand
ATGCCGATCGAGATCAGGCCTTTCCAGTCGTGGCCCATCGCGTCCGACAGGGCTTCGTTCTTGCCCTGGCAGCGGATGAGCATCCGGTAGAGGATGATGTAGGAGACGCCGCACATCAGCAGGACGAGGCCGAAGAGCGCCACGGGGCCGGTGGTCAGGTGGCTCTCGCCCATCCATTCGGTGACGAAGGGTACGAGCGACAGCCAGAACAACAGGTTGAGGTTAGCCCACAGGACGGCGCCGTCGATCTTTTCCACCAGGTAGAGCATATGGTGGTGGTTGTTCCAATAGATGCCGACGTAGATAAAGCTCAGGACATAGCCGAGGAGCTGCGGAAGCACGCCCCCCAGGTCGCGGAGATCGTTGCCGTGGGGCACATGGAGCTCCAGGACCATGATGGTGATGATGATGGCGAAGACGCCGTCGCTAAAGGCTTCGAGACGTCCTTTTTTCATACGCTTTTTTTGAGGATGAAGGTGTGGAAGGAATGGGGCGGGAGCGTTGCGCTGAAGAGGTGACCGCCGACGGAAATATACTCGACCCGCGGAGTATCCCCGCGGCTGGCCAGAACGACGACCACCGAGCCGTCCGGGTTGACAAAGCAAAGGGCGTCGTCGGCCGACGGTCCGCTACATTCCACCAGCCGGGCGCCCGGGCGGACAAAGTGGGCCAGGTGTTTGAAGACATAGTAGTCCGGGGTGTACCGGAACGTATGGCGGACGGTATCCACCGTGACCAGCGAGTTTTGTCTCCAGCCCCAATGGCTTATGCCGCCTTCATCCAGGGCGAGGTTCCAGTACATATACGCGCGGGCTCCGCTGGCGATATAGTGTTTCATGAGCGTCCAGGTATAGGCGGCATAGGTCCAGTCGTTATGACCGTCGCCGCATTCCTGTTCGCTCTGGTAAAGGTCCAGGTCGGGATAAAGGCGGTGGATGCCCGCGATGGCGCCCTTGCCGGCCCATTGAAAACCGACGCCCCGGATGTACCGGGCGCTGGCCGGGTCCCGCAGCAAGGTGTCCACCAACAGGGTGTTGGCGCGTTCCATGGTGCCAAAAAACAGTTTTACGCCGAGCGGCTGCAGGGCGGGACCGAGGTACCTACCGACGAACCGGTTCAGGGAAGCCGCGGTCCAGGTGCAGCTGGGGAAGACCTGGCAGGAATTGAATTCGTTCTGGGGCATGACCATACCGATAGTAATGCCTTCGGCCTTATAAGCTTTCAGGAACTTTACGAAATACTGCGCGTAGGTCCTGAGGTAGGGCTCGTCTGTCTTGAACAAATCGAACCCCTCGCCGCCCGAAGCGGTGCCCGCGCAGGCGTAGTTGTTATTGACCTTCATCCACGCCGGCGGGCTCCAGGGCGAGGCCCACAACCGCAGCCGCGCGTTATAGCGCTGAGCCGCGTGAATGAAAGGTACCAGCGTCATCCGGTCGCGGGCGATGCTGAAGTGGGTAAGGGAAAAGTCGCCCGGCGTTTCGTCGTAGGAATACCAACCGTCCGAAAAATCATTGGCGCCGACGGGCATGCGGCATATCGTAAAGTTCGCGCCCACGCCCGGCGCAAACCATTCCCGGAGCACGGCAGCCCGATCCGCCGGGGACAAGCGCCCGAGCGCCTTCCAGCCGAGCTCGTTGAAGCATCCACCGAAACCTTCCATGGCTTGCATCTTCGACAGCGTATCCACCTTAAGCGTGGGTTTGCCCGTAAGGATAGCCGTCGGCGACGGTTCGACCGCCCAGGGCGCCGAAGCGGTGGTGGACACCCACTGGAGGCGTTGCGCGTACAGCGAAGGAGAGAGAAAGACAAGACAAAAGATCAGGTGAACAGGTCTCATATCCCTAAGATAAGGCTTTCCTGCCCCATACCTGGTGGACGATAAAGGTGGTCACGACCCTGCCTTCTTCGGCTAAACCGGTTTTACAGGCGGCGACGGCTTCGTCCAGGGTTTTTTCCGACAGGATACCGGCGTCCAGTATCCTTGGCCGGAGGGAGGCCGCGAACTGCATGGGCAACGCCGCGTAGGGATGGGACCCCGGAAGGGTCAGGACGGCGCTGCGCATTTGGATGTCTTTCAGCCCCGCCAGCCGCCACATCGCGTGTAACCGACGCCCCGCGTTGAAGTCTCCCCCACCCCGCCGGAACGCCTCCGGGCCGGACGAGGTCCAGCATGTGCCGGATCAACTCCGCATCGCGTCCCACCGGCGCAAACAGGAAGCGGACATGGGCCAGATCGAATAAGCCCGGGGCAAAACCAGTGGCGTAAGCGTCCGCGTCCTTTATCACGACATTGGCCAGGGCTTTGCCGCGGACCAGCGCGTGGGCCGACTCCAGCTGGAGCGGGTCCCGGTCCACGCCAATCACCTTTCCTTCCGCGCCGACGCGACGGCTCAGGGGTTCCAGTACTCCCTGGGCGCCGCAGCCCAGGTCGATACAGTGCCATCCTTCGCGGATGCCTATCATGTCTAGGCAGCGTTCGGCTTCAGGTTCCCACATCTTCGCCTGTAAGCGCAGGCGTTCGAGTTCCGGACCGGCGGTAAGGAGGTAGCCTTGGTTGTTCATATATGGACGCCGACCCCAACGGTTGGTTGGAGGGTGGAGATCGGCTGAACGTACGTGGGCGTGCTTGTCGGGGAGATGATGGGCGGCGCGCCCGAACCCGTGGTTACCGATCCACCGTTCGGATTGACGGGACCGGTGTTGGACGACGGGCCTTTTGCCCTGTACCAGGCCGACGCGTATTCGAGTTTTCCACTGAGGAACCAGTGCCTGCCCAAAGCGTAGCGAACGCCCGCCCCCACCTGGAAGGCAAAGCCGGTATGCACCGTGTTCATGTCCAACATCCAATCCTCTTCCGAGCTGCCGATACCCAGCGAACCACCGCCGGTTAATGCCTGCATGGCTGTCGCTGTGTACTTCGGCCGTTTTGTTTCCCACACCCCCGCATATCCCTGGACCGTCACGGACCAGCGTTTATTCAACGACCATTCGCCGTACGGGCCGCCCATCAGCGTGACAAAAACCCAGGGGTCGCTCGTCACGTTGAACCGGCTGCCAGGGTCGTCCGATGCCAGTTCATCATCCATCTTCTTCGTATCCACGCGGTTCCACCCGCCGCTCGTCAGCACCGACACGCCCCAGTTGCGCCCGATGCGGTAAGCGGCCGTCAGTTGCAGGACGGGGCCCGTCTTTGCAAAAGCGGATAGTGAGTCAGACAGGCTTTTAGAGCCGTATTTCCCCACCGGGATGGCGGGGCCCAGGCCGGCCGAAAATGTCCAGCGTTGTGCGGTGGCGTGAGTGAAGGAGACAAAAAGGAAACAAGCGATTGCAACAAAAGCTTTCATACGGGGTTCTTATCTCTTGAAGATAAGAACTTTAAAACATAAGCCCAAGTCCCAGCGTCACGTTAACCGAGTTAATGGATTGAGTGCTGCTACCCGACCCCGTTGTTCCGTATGCAATGGGCTGCTGGCCTGCGGCGACTTGCGAGCCGAGGCTGGTCTTGGCGTATGGGATGTTCAGGCTGGCCCCGGTGTAGTCGCCCCGGAGGTCGAAGAACACCTTCTCGATGACAAAGCGCAGCCCGAGGTGCCCGTCATAAGCGAAGGTCATCCGCGTCTTACCGTTGTCCGTGGCGTAGGTGCCGTCGTAACCGCCGCTGCCGTTGGGCGTCGGGGCGCCGGTGCTGGGCGAGCCTTCCAGTATCCATACGGACGGGATAGACGTCACGAGCGCGCCCGCGTTGGCGCCGATGGTCCATTCCCAGTGGCCGCCGGATCCCATCGGGAATTCGCCGAAAACGCCGAGCAGGGCCTTACCCATGCGCCAGGGCGAACTGCCGTAGAAATAAGCGGTGTTCTGATTGATGCTGTTGAGGGAATTGCTGACGGTATGATTCTCCACCTTGTGGGTTTCATTGTCCAGCATCAAGGATAAACCCCAAACGCGACCGAGGCGGTAGCCTGCCTCCAGGCCCCGGGAGGATCCCGTTTTGGCAAAGCCGGACTGGGCGTCGAATACATCCATGGAGCCAAACTTCTGCAACGGGATGGAAGCCCCGTAATGGAGGGAAATCTGCCAGCGCGGCAACGTGTCCTGTTGCGCCCTTGCTGCCTGGAGTATACCCACAAAGCAGCAGAGCGTGATAACGGTGCGTTTATTCATGTAAGGTTGTTTAGAGGGTGCAAATTAGGGGGTTTGATCATAAATTTGTTCTTTTTACCGATGGACGATCATTCCTTACGCCGCATCAGACTCGCCAACGCCGTCTTTTTTTTCCTGTCCGGTTTTGGATATTCTTCCTGGGCATCCCGTATACCCTCGATGCAGAACAAGCTCCATCTGAACGAGGCGCAGCTGGGCGCCGTCCTTTTCGCGTTACCCATCGGCCTCATGTTGACAATGCCTTTGACCGGAAGGCTGCTTGGCCGCTTCAATAGCCGGAGTATTTTGTTGATTGGCGTGATGATTTTTAACGTAATGTTAGGATTTGCGGGGTTCTCCACGCATACCTGGCAGCTGGTTTTGATCCTGCTTTGTTTCGGGTCCGCCCGCAATCTCTTCAATATCTCGCTGAACGCCCAGGCGGTGAGCGTCCAAAAACTTTACCCTCGGTCCATCATGACCACATTCCACGGGATATGGAGCCTCGCGGGTTTTGCGGGGGCCGGTTTAGGGTATATCATGGTCAGCCATAACATTTATACCTCGTGGCATTTGCTCGCGGTCAGCATAGGCATGATCATAACGACGCTGCTGTCCTATCCCTACCTGCTCCACGACAAACCCACGCCTTCCAACGAAAAGAAACCGTTGTTTTCATTGCCCGACAAGCACCTCCTGAATTTCAGTTTTATCTGTTTCGCTTCCATGGCTTGCGAGAATACGATGTACGACTGGAGCGGGATATTTTTCCAAAAAGCGGTGGGGTCCTCCAAAGCCGGTGCCACCGCGGCTTTTGCGGTATACATGATCGCTATGACCACCGGCCGTTTTAGCGGTGATAAGATCGTCGGGCGCTTTGGCATCAAACCGCTTCTTAGGGTAAGCGGCATGCTGATTTGTTCGGGTATGTTGCTGGCGGCGTTGATCCCTTACCCCCTGGTGGCGGGGCTGGGCTTTGTCGCCGTCGGTCTTGGGGTATCCTGTATTGTGCCGCTGGTCTTCAGCATGGCCGGGAAGTCCACAAAAATGAGCAGCGGCAGCGCCCTGGCCGCGATATCCACCGTGGGGTACCTCGGTTTCCTCATCGTACCGCCCCTGGTGGGTTTTGTGGCCCAGGCGCTGTCGCTGCGCTGGTCATTTGGGATCATAGGGTTGCTGGCGGCGTTGATCGTGTACCTGGTGTCGCGTATCGAGCGAGAAAAGCCGGTGGCGCTGACGCCGATCCAGGTGGCGCCCGGCGCCTAGCGGGACTCCGGATAGTCGGCGCTGAAGGTGAGGTCTTTCCACCCCTCGAAGTTCGTCTTTAAACTATCCAGCTTTTGCTCCGCCAGCTCGAACGCCGGTTTGCCGAGCAATAACCGCAAATAGGGTTGCGCCGCCTCCACCGCGGTGATGACGCATTCTCCCGCGCGCACCGGATCGCCGGGTTGCCGCCCGCTGCGGGCGGCGGTGGCTTCCATGCGGCCGCCCACGACTTCCTGGTAGTCGTCGATCGCCACCGGCGTCGCGATGATCGAACGTCCCGCCCAGTCCGTACGGAAGGGCCCCGGCTCCACGATCAGCACCTTGATGCCAAAGGGCGCGACCTCGATCGCCAACGACTCGGATAACCCTTCCACCGCGTACTTCGAGGCATGATAGAACCCGGTGGCGGCAAAACTGACCAGGCCGCCAATGGACGTATAGTTAACGATATGTCCCTTACGCCTCATCCGCATCTTTGGCAACGCCGCCTGTATGGTGTGCAGGGTGCCAAAAAAGTTGGTCTCCATCTGCTGGCGGATCTTGTCGTCTTCGCCTTCCTCGATCGATGACAGGTAACCGTAGCCGGCATTGTTGACCAGGACGTCGATGTGTCCGAAGTGTTTTTCCGCCTGTGCGATGGCTGACTGTACGCCTGCTTTATCCGTCACATCCACCGACAGGGCGAGCGCCCGCTCCTCGTGACCTTTTATGATGTCCTGGACCGATTTTACCTGACGCGCCGTCACGACCGCCCTCCAACCCCGCTCGAGAACCAATTTGGCCAGCTCGCGTCCAAAACCCGTCGAGCAGCCCGTAATAAACCAAACCGGTGTATCCATATAGCTGAATTTTGGACACGAAGGTACGAGCGGGCCGCCGGGGGCGGGTTACGCGGGGCAAACCAATAATTGCGAAAATCAAACAACGCGGGCGCTGCCGCGGGCTCGCGAGTGGTACAGCGGGCTCGCGGGCGGCTGCGCCGCGCTCGTCAGACCACGCGGAACTCCGTCGGCCGCATCTTCGTGTGTTTGCGGAAAAAGTTGTTGAAGTGGGCCGGCTCCTCGAACCCAAGCCCGTAGGCTACTTCGGACACGTTCCAGTCGGTGTGCCGCAAGAGGGCTTTGGCTTCCTGCACCAGGCGCTCGGCGATCAGGATCGTGGTCGTCTTGCCGGTCACTTCCTTTAGCGCCCGGTTCAGGTGGTTGACGTGCACGGAGAGCTGGCCCGCGAAGTCCGACGCCTTGCGCAAACGGACCTGTTGCTGGGGGGACTCGATAGGGAACTGTCGTTCGAGCAGCTCCACGAACATCGTGGATATGCGCACCGACGCGTTGGCATGCTGGTAGTGGGTGGTGACCGGCTCCGCCTTTTGGGCAAAATGTATCAGCTCCAGCACATAGTTCCGAAGCGCATCGTATTTATAGGCATATTCGGAAGCGATCTCGGTCTGCATCCTCATAAACACCTCCGTTACGATCCGGGTCCGCTCCTCGTCGAGCAGGAAGATGGGGTGCCCTCCGGGCCGGAATACCGGCAAGTCGGTCAACCGCGTACCCCATGAACGGTTCATGAAGGACTCGGTGAAGATGCAGAAAAAACCGCTCTGATCGCTCAGCGATTCTACCTGGTAAGGCACCTGCGGGTTGGCGAACAGCAACGCGCTGCCCCTTATCTCCAGGCTCTTATCGGCGTAGTGAAAACGGTTGTCGCCGATCATCAGGCTGATCTTATAATAGTCCCGCCGGCTGTAAGGAGCCGGTTTGGAAGTGGAGCAAATCTCTTCCCGTTTGAAAATATTGAAGTGGCCTAGCTCGCTCTGCAGGTTGGCGGGGACCCAGGCGAGCTTTTTTTGATAGAAGGCTTCGAGTGTTTCTACTGTAGGCATGGACCAAAATTACAAAAATCAAACTATATTTGGTTCATGCGAATACTCCTTGCCATATCCCTCCTTGGTCTGGCCGCTGGCGCCAGCGCCCAACAGGCCCACCTGAATCACCTGACCGTTTATGGAACCGACCTCCAGCGGGCATCCGCCTTTTACCACGACGTCATGGGTTTTGACACCATTCCCGAGCCTTTCCACGACGGCCGGCATACCTGGTTCAAGGTCGGCCCCCACCAGGAGCTCCACGTCGTTTCCGGCGCCAAAGCCGACGAGCCCCACCACGTGGATGTGCATATGGCCTTTAGCGTACCCGATGTGCCGGCCTTTTGCAAACGCCTCGACAAGGCGGGCGTCGCGTATGGCGGCTGGAACGCCACCGACAAAAAACCGACCGTCCGCCCCGACGGCGTACTGCAGATCTATTTCCAGGACCCGGACGGGTATTGGATCGAAGTCAATAACGATAAGTTCTAACCACCCTTGCCGCTCGTCGACGTCATCGGCTGGCTGGGCTCCGCTTGTGTGGTTTATGCCTACGCCATGAACATGTTCAACCGGATGCGGGCGGACAGCCTCACCTATTACCTGTTGAACATAGCCGGAAGCATCTGCCTGATCGTCAACACCCTCTACCACCATGCGGTCCCCTCGGCGGTGGTCAATATGATATGGGTGGCGCTGGCCATGTGGGCGATGGGGCGGCGCAGGCGCTGACCGGCGCCGGGGGCGCGCCCTTCTACGGACAGCTGGGCTTGAAGGTCATCGTCCACTGGGGATACGCGTCATTATTATAGGGCGCCGCGTCGATGGGCCCGATGGTGCCGTTGTAACCCACCAGGGATTGACAGGGCAGCGTATGCCCGTCGCCCGTGACGGTGGAGAAACCCATGGAGACATAGTTCGGTCCGGTGATCCAGGTAACTGTGATCCGCGGGTCGCCCTGGTCGGCGTCTGCCGGGCCGGTCACGTAGGAGGTGTTTTCGACGACGACGTAGTTTTCATCATCCAGGACGGTGCCGGTCGTTACATCGACCACTTTGTATTCCCCATGCACTTTCAGGGTAGCGGTGTTGTAGATGGTGGTTTGAATATAGCCGAATTTCTTTTCCGCGCCACCCAGGAAGAGGCCGAGGTGCACGCCCATAACAAGAAGTAGGTTCATGAGATTGGTGTTTTCAAAAATGTACGGACTTTTTACGACCCGCGGTATCCGTCTTTAAACGGATTTATGCCGCGGCGGTGCGGGTTGTGCAGGAATTAATCATTTGATTAAAAAATTTGTTTAAATCAAAATCCTCACTACCTTTGACCCGGTAAATCAATTAACTGTGGCGAAAGCACGACATCAGGCGGAGCGGAAGGCGGTGGAGCGGAAGGCCGCTGCCCCGGCCAGGAAGACGGCGAAGAAGTCCGCGGCCAAAAAGCCGCGGGCGCCGAAAAGCAAGGACGTTTCCACCGAAGAGCGGATCAAGGAAGCGGCCCGCAAGCTCTTTACGCAAAAGGGCTTCGCGGCTACGCGCACGAGGGACATCGCGGAGGAAGCGGGCATCAACCTGGCGTTGCTGAACTACTATTTCCGGAACAAGGAAAAGCTCTTCGAGATCATCATGTGGGAAAATATCCAGCTCTTCATCGGCGTGATCATGCAAAACCTGGAGGGGAAGGACATGAGCCTGGAGCAGATGCTGGAGTATGTGGCCAGCGCCTATATCGACATGCTGCTGAAGAACCCGGACCTGCCCTTTTTCGTCCTGAGCAATCTACAGTCGGGCGCGGCTCTGGACACGGCGAAAAGCGGCGTATTCCTGGAACGTATCGACAACCTACGTCATACCTTTTTCAACCGTTTTGCGGAGGAAATCCGCAAGGGGCACGTCCCGGACATCCACCCCCTGCACTTCCTGGCCAATTTCATGGGTATGATCATTTTCCCCTTTGTGGCCAGCCGGCTGCTGATGAACCGGTTCGACCTGTCGCAGCAAGAGTTCAAAAAACTCATGGAGGAGCGCAAGGAGCTGATCCCGGGCTGGATGATACGGATAATGGGCGCGCAATAGGCGGGAACGGGCGCGAGCAGCACGCGTTAAGCGGAAGGCGCACGACAAGCGCCTTTTTCCGGCCCATATGTTAATCAAATGATTAAATCAGAATATCAAAACATAGGCTTATGGTAAGAATCATCGCCTTTCTTATGATCCTCCCGGTGGCGTCCGCTGCGCAGCAACCGGCGGATGCAAAAACGCCGGCAAACGCCCTCACCCTCGACCGCTGCTACGCCCTGGCCGAGCAGAACTACCCCCTTACGCGGCAGCGTGACCTGATCGCCAAAACCGAAAACTACACCATCGACAACCTGTCGAAGGGGATTTATCCGCAGTTGGCGGTCAGCGGTTCGGCCACGTATCAATCGGACGTGACGAGCATTGCCGTCCCCGGTTTCAACATCCCCACGGCCAGCAAGGACCAGTACAAGATCTATGGGGAAGTATCCCAGACCCTGACCGATTTCGGGATTAACCACCAGAAAAAACAGATCAGCCGGACGGACGCGGCGATACAGGAGGAAAACCTGAACACACAGTTGTATGCTTTAAAAGACCGGGTCAACCAGCTCTTCTTTGGCGTGCTGTTGATCGACGGCCAGCTGGAGCAAAACGACCTCTCCAGGGCAAACATCCAAACCGGTATCGACAAGGTCCAGGCGGCGATCGCCAACGGGACCGATTTTCACAGCAGCCTGAACAAGCTCCAGGCCCAGCTGCTCACCACGGCGCAACAGGCCATCGAGCTGCGCGCGTCGCGGAGGGCGTATACAGACATGTTGGGGTTATTCCTCAATACGACGCTGGATGACAGCACGAGCTTCATAACGCCGACGCCGCCGGCCCTAAGCGACTCGATCGACCGCCCCGAGCTGCGCTCCTATGATTTGCAGGCGAAGTCCTACCGCGACCAGCAACGGCTGACCAAACTAAACCTCTTTCCGTCGCTGAGCGCCTTCTTCCAGGGAGGGTTTGGGAAACCGAGCCCCGTCAACTTCCTGTCCACCGATGGGGAGACCTACTACATCACCGGCATAAGGCTGAGCTGGAACATAGGCGGCCTCTATACCTTCCGGAAGGACCGGTTGACCAGCCGCAACAACGAGGCCATGGTGGGAGCGGAACGCGAGACGTTCCTGTTCAACACCCGCCTCAGCCTGCGCCAGCAAAATGCCGACATCCGCCGTTATGAGGCCCTCATCGCTTCCGACGACGAAATCATCCGGCTCCGGCAATCGGTGACGAAAACCTCGGCGGCGCAGCTGTCGAACGGCGTGCTCAGCGCCAACGACTACCTCCTGGACGTAAACGCGGAGGCCCAGGCCCGGCAGGACCGGGTCGTCCACCAGGTACAGCGCCTCATCTCCCAATACGATCACAAAACCACTTCCGGTAATTAAACGACATAAAATGCGACACAAAAAATATATACTTCTTACGGCCATCCTATTCACCGCCTGTAACACCCACAAGCTCCAAACCGACGCCTCCGGCGTATTCGAATCCGACGAGGTCATCGTCTCCGCCGAGCAGAACGGAAAGATCCTGAACCTCGGCATACAGGAAGGCGACTCCCTCGCCATGGGTCAGGTCATTGGGCAGATCGACGTCAAGGGCCTGGTGCTCCAAAAGGAGCAGGTCCAG
This sequence comes from Dinghuibacter sp., assembly GCF_035492835.1. Lineage (NCBI taxonomy): Bacteria > Pseudomonadati > Bacteroidota > Chitinophagia > Chitinophagales > Chitinophagaceae > Dinghuibacter > Dinghuibacter sp. Next base: position 32,927 of record NZ_DATJIY010000003.1, on the reverse strand, counting down.
GCCACCATCACCGCGCTGGCGCAAAAAACGACCAACCCCGTCCCCCAATCTGAATTCGTACAACGCCAGCTGGACGTCACCAAGTCGCAGCTGGCCCAGCAATACCGTGAACGGACCCGTACGCAAAACCTGCTCAAGGCGGACGCCGCCACGCAAAAACAGCTCGACGACATCAACGCCCAGATCGACCAGCTGGAAAAACAGGCAGGCGTCTACGAGCAACAGCTCAGGCTCGACCAGTCCAACATCGCCACCCAGAACCGTACGGTCTACGCAGAAAAGAACCCGTTGGAAAAATCCGCGGCCCAGTACCAGGACCAGATCGACAAGGGTCAAATCGTCAACCCCCTTAGCGGGACCGTGTTGACCAAGTACGCCATGGCCGGTGAAATGGCCACGACGGGCAAGGCCCTCTATAAGATCGCCAACCTGGATACCATTACGCTCCGCGCGTACATCACCGGCGCCCAGCTGACCGGCGTGCGGCTAGGTCAAACCGTACAGGTCTACGCCGACAAGGGCACGGGCGAATACCAGACCTACAGTGGCCTCGTATCCTGGATTTCGGACAAGGCGGAATTTACCCCCAAGACCATCCAAACCCGGGACGAGCGCGCCAACCTGGTGTATGCCGTGAAGATCCGCGTCAAAAACGACGGGCTGCTCAAGCTGGGCATGTACGGGGAAGTAAAATTCTAACGCCATGATCACCCTGGAACATATAACCAAAACCTTTAGCAAGGGCTCGGTACAGGCGGTAAAAGACGTCTCCTTCCAGGTGGGCGAGGGCGCGCTTTTTGGTCTCATCGGACCCGACGGCGCCGGCAAAACCACGATCTTCCGCGTCCTCACCACCCTGCTGCTCCCCGACGCCGGCCGGGCCACCGTCGACGGGCTGGATATCGTCAAGGACTATACCCGCATCCGCGAACGCGTGGGGTACATGCCCGGCCGGTTCAGTCTCTACCAGGACCTGACGATCGCCGAAAACATCCGCTTCTTCGCCACCGTATTTGGGACCACGCTCGAAGCGAACTATGACCAGATCAAGGACATTTATCAACAGATCGAGCCCTTCAAGGACCGGCGGGCGGGGAAGCTCTCGGGAGGCATGAAACAAAAGCTCGCGCTGTGCTGCGCGCTCATCCACCAGCCCCGGGTACTCTTCCTGGACGAACCCACCACGGGTGTCGACGTCGTTTCCCGGAAAGAATTCTGGGACATGCTGGGAAAACTCAAGGAGAGGGGCATCACCATCCTCGTCTCCACACCGTATATGGACGAGGCCACGCGCTGCGACCGGATCGCGCTGATCCAAAAGGGCGCCATCCTGTCCATCGACACGCCGCAAGGGATCGTGGAGGCGTTCCCGGGCAAGCTCTACGCCGTCCGTTCCGGGCAGCCCTTCAAGGTCCTCCAGGACGTCCGCGCCTACAACGGCACCCAGACCTGCTTTGCTTTCGGGGAAGCGCTACACGTTACCCTGGCAACCGATAACATACAGGGCTTGTCCGGTTACCTGGCCGGCAAGGGATACCAGGACGTGCATATCGAACCCATCGAGCCCTCCATCGAAGACTGCTTCATCCACCTGCTAAAAGACTGACGACATGGAGACCGTTATAAAGACAGACAAGCTGACCAAGCGCTTTGGCGGTTTCATCGCCTGTAATGCGCTCACCTTCGAGGTATACAAGGGGGAGATATTTGGTTTCCTGGGCGCCAACGGCGCGGGCAAAACCACCGCCATGCGCATGCTTTGCGGGTTACTGGCGCCCTCTTCCGGCGACGCGGCCGTCGCCGGTTTCGACGTGTATACGCAAACCGAGAAGATCAAACGCCGCATCGGGTATATGAGCCAGAAGTTCTCCCTCTACGACGACCTGACCGTCACGGAGAATATCCGCTTCTATGCCGGGATCTACGGCATGACCGGCGACAGCATCCGCGCCAAGACCAAGAGCCTCCTCGACGAGCTGCAGCTACAGGGTGAGGCCAGGACGCTCGTCCGGGAACTGCCGCTCGGCTGGAAGCAAAAGCTCGCCTTTTCGGTATCCATCGTCCACGATCCGGATATTGTTTTCCTGGACGAACCCACGGGCGGCGTGGACCCCGTTACCCGCCGCCAGTTCTGGGACCTGATCTACCACGCCGCGGACAAGGGGGTTACCGTCTTTGTGACCACCCACTACATGGACGAAGCCGAATACTGCAACCGCGTCTCCATCATGGTCGATGGCGTCATCGCCGCCCTCGACAGCCCCGATGGCCTCAAGCGACGATACGACTGTGGCAATATGGAGGACGTATTTTATCAACTGGCGAGGAATGCCAAACGAAAAGCGGACTAGTATGAAGCAATTAATCGTTTTTATCCAAAAAGAATTCCTGCACGTCTTCCGGGACCGGAAAACGCTCCTGATGCTCTTTGGCCTGCCGATCGCACAGATCGTGCTGTTCGGCTTCGCCTTGTCCAACGAGATCAAGAACTCAAAGATTGTCGTCGTCGACTATTCCAAGGACCCGGTGACCACCCAGCTCATCCAGGAAATCACCTCCAGCCAATACTTCAACGTCACCCGCGGCCTGCCTTCGGCCACCGGGATCGACGCTGCCTTCAAACGCGGTGACATCAAGATGGCGGTCATCTTCCCCGAACACTTTTCCGACGACCTGATCCGCACCGGGAAGGCGACGATACAGGTCATCGCCGACGCCTCCGATCCCAACCAGGCGACGACCGTCACCAACTACCTGACCCAGATCGTGGGTACGTACAATGCCCGGCTGGCGCAGGCCTCGGGCCAACCGCTCCAGATCGGCGTCCAGAACCGCATGCTCTATAACCCCGAGCTCCGCGGCGCGCCCAACTTCGTGCCCGGGGTCATGGCGCTGGTGCTCATGCTCGTCTGCACCATGATGACCTCGGTGGCCATCGTCCGGGAAAAAGAGCTCGGGACCATGGAGATCCTCCTGGTATCGCCCTTCAAGACCATCTATATCATCATCTCCAAACTGGCGCCCAACCTGCTGATCTCTATCGTCAACCTGTGCGTGATCCTGGTCCTGAGCGACGTCTTCCTGGACCTGCCCGTCAAGGGCAGTATCTTGCTGCTCTTCTTCGACAGCATCCTCTTTATCCTGACCTCCCTGTCGATCGGCCTGCTCTTGTCCATCAACGCCAAGACCCAGCAGGCCGCGATGATGTCCAGCCTGATGGGCATGATGCTCCCCACCATGCTCCTCACCGGCTTCCTGTTCCCCATCGAAAACATGCCCCTGCCGTTACAGTGGCTGTCCAACGCCGTGCCGTCCCGCTGGTATTTTATCGTCGTCAAACGCGTCATGCTCAAAGGACTCGGGTTTTCTTCCGTCTGGAAGGAAACATTGATCCTGGCCGGCATGTCCTTCTTCCTGTTTGCGGTCAGCATCCGCAGATTTAAAACCCGATTGCAATGAGAACGCTGCTATTCCTGCTGGACAAAGAATTCCGGCAAATGCTCCGCAACCGCCAGCTGCTCTCGACGCTGCTGATAGCCCCGCTGATACAGCTCATCCTGCTGCCGCTGGCGGCCGACTATACGGTGAAAGACATCGCCATGACCGTCGTGGACAACGACCACTCCACCTTCAGCCGGAAACTGGTCGACAAGATCACGGCTTCCGGGTACTTCAAGCTGGCGGGTTATACGACATCCTATGCCGACGGGCTGGCCAAGGTGCAACAGGACAAGGCGGACCTGCTGTTACAGATCCCGCCGCACTTCGAGCGGGACCTCGTCAAGGAAAATGCCCGCGACCTGTATGTCGCGATCAACGCGATAGAGGGTACGAAGGCCAACCTGGGCGGGGCCTACCTGTCGAGCATCATCGCCGACTTCAACAGCGACATCCGCCTGCAATGGCTGGGCCCCGTGGCGGGGGCGGCCTCCTCCGGCTCCAGCGCCGCCGCCGATCCGGACGCGACGCCGCAGATCAGCGTGGCGTCCTCCAACTGGTATAACCCGCTGCTGAACTACAAGCTATACATGGTCCCCGCCATCCTGGTGACCCTGGTCACGGCCATGGCCGCGATGCAGTCGGCCTTCAACATCGTCCAGGAAAAAGAAAGCGGGACCATCGAGCAAATCAACGTCACACCGATCCGCAAGCACTGGTTCATCCTCGGAAAACTGATCCCCTTCCTCGTGTTGGGCGTAGTGGTATTTACCCTTGGGATCATCGCCGGCTGGGCCTTTTACGGCATCTGGCCGCTGGGGAGCTTTGTCGTGCTGTATGGGGCGCTCGTGGTCTATTTGTTCGCCATGCTGGGCATGGGGCTGCTGATCTCGACCTACTCGGCGACACAGCAGCAGGCGATGAGCCTGTCGTTCTTTTTTATCAACATCTTCAACCTCATGAGCGGCGTTTTCACCGCCGTCGACAGCATGCCCGCGTGGGCGCAGTACATCGTCGAGACGTTTCCGCCGTCACACTTTATCAAGATCATGCGCATGGTGGTGCTAAAGGGCAGCGGGTGGTCCGACATCGGGTACCACCTGGGCGCGATGGCGGTCATCGGCCTCTTTCTGAATACGTGGGCGGTGCTGAATTACCGGAAAACGGTTTGAGCCGGAGGTTGTTGTATTTTTACAGGATATGCCCGACGCTTCCTCCCCCAAGCCCGCCCTGCACCGGTCGCTTTCACTGGCGCAGGGCACCGCCATCAACATGATCGACATGGTCGGGATCGGCCCGTTCCTGACGGTGTCGATGGTGGCCGGCGCGATGCAGGGCGGCGCGGCGATACTCGCGTGGCTGCTGGGCGCGCTCCTGGCCTACCTGGACGGGATGATCTGGTCGGAGCTGGGCGCCCGCTGGCCCGAGGCGGGAGGGAGCTATGTTTTTCTGCGGAAATTATATGGCGACGGCTGGTTTGGCCAGCTGATGCCCTTTTTGCTGGTATGGCAGACCGTTATCATCGCGCCCCTGACGATGGCCTCCGCGGCGATCGGCTTTTCCGGATACCTCAATTACCTCATACCGCTGAGCCCGCTGGCGCAAAAAGCCGTGAGCGGCGGCCTCGTCATCCTGGTCGTCGCCGTCCTCTACCGGAACATCCAGACCATCGGAAAGATTTCGATGATCCTGGGAGTCATCACCATCGGCACCATCGTTTGGATCATCGCCTCGGGGGCGCCCCACTTCAACAGGGCGCAGGCGTTCCACTGGGACCTTTCGGGGTTCAGCACCTGCGCCCTGTTGTATGGCGCCCTGGGCCACGCGACGCTCAAGACGGTCTATTCCTACCTGGGGTATTATAACGTCGTCAACCTCGGCGGCGAGATCAAAAACCCGGAAAGGAATATCCCGCGCAGCATCTTCCTGTCCGTGACGGTGATCGCCTTGCTCTATATCGGGATGCAATGGGCGTTGCTGGGCAACCTGCCCTGGGAGACGATAGCGCGGTCGAACTTCGTCATCAGCACCTATATCGAAAAGATATACAGTCCCGCCGTAGCCAATGTCGCCACGCTCTTGATATTGATCATCGCGTCTTCGTCCCTGTTTTCACTCACGCTGGGCTATTCGCGGGTGCCTTATGCCGCTGCGACAAAGGGGGACTTCTTCCCTGTCTTCGCCCGGTTGCACCCCAAACACCACTTCCCCCACGTATCGCTGCTCGTAATGGGCGTCCTGGGTTTTGTCTTCAGCCTGACGTTCAAAATGGAAAAGGCCATCACGGCCATCGTCGTCACCCGCATCCTGGTGCAATTCCTCGGCCAGTCCATCGGTTTGATCCGCTGGCACATTGTACAGCCCAGGGACCTCCGCCCCTACCGGATGCCGCTGTTCCCGGTGCCGGCCCTGGTATCCATAAGCATCTGGCTCTTTATCTTCCTGACGAGCCCCATTAACAACATCGAAGCCGCCTTGGGGATCATCAGTCTGGGGGTGCTCCTGTTTTTTCTCAAGCGAGCCCGCTTTTTAACATTTCGCTAGTTCACTTTTGCCACCGCCGGCCGTCATACGGATAACAAAACCGGAGTAGTATGACAAACAGTATCGTCCTGGAAGTGGCCGCAGGCATTGTTACATCGGTCGCGATTATCCTTTTTGTGGCCTTTAAGATCATAAATTTCAACAAGCACATCAAGGGATAAGTGCCGCCTGGCGTTTTGAAATGCGGCGGATTCTGGATACCTTGATGCAAACGCCGCATATGAACTGGAAACTGCTTTTCTCTCTCTCCCTGCTGGGTCTCGTGATGGCCGTCGCCACCCTCTACTGGATCGGTCCGCGGATCGAGCCCCTGTTCTGGCTCATCGACTTTGTCTTCTGCGCGTGGATGATCGTCCGCCGGGCGCCGGGGAGGTTGTTCCTGCACGGGTTCGTGCTGGGTCTGCTCAATTGCGTTTGGGTGACCGCCGCGCACTATATCTGGTACGACACGTACATGGCCAACCATCCGCAGATGGCCGACATGATGAAAAACTCGCCGATCGACCTCCGGACGATGCAGCTGATCGTCGGCCCCTTCATCGGCGCTATTAGCGGGGTGGTCATCGGGTTGATCACGCTCCTGGTGGGGGCCATTGCGGGGAAAAAGCCCGCGGCCGCCTAGTCCCCTTCCCCGAGGATCTGTATCCCCGTTTGGGTGAAGATGATCTTCTGTTGCTTATAAAGAGCGCCGGTGGTCATCTTGAAGGTTTTTTTACTCATCCCGAGCATCCGGTAGATGTCTTCGGGGTCGGACTTGTCGTTGAGCGGGAGGTAGCCGCCGTTGTCTTCAAGCATCCGTAGGATGCGCCCCGCTTCGCCCCCCACCTTTTCGTAGCCGCGTTTGCCGGCGACCACGTCGAGCTTGCCGTCTTCACGGATCTTGCGGACAAACCCGTCGAGCTTGTCGCCGGGGGAAAGCGTCTGGAAAACCTCGTCGTTGTAGAGCAGCCCCGTATGGATGCCGTTGATGATGACGACGTATCCCATGTCGCTGGGCCGGTAAACGGTCAGCGAGACTTCATCGTTCTCCTTGACGGTGAGGGGGTCGTTGCTGAGAAAGGACTCGATCTTTTCCGTGGCGGCCACACGGCCGGTCTGGCGGTCGATATAGAGGTGCACCAGGTATTCGCCCCCGAGCCGCATAAACGAGAGCTGCTGGGATTTCGGGACAAACAGGTCCTTCATCAGCCCCCAGTCGAGAAAGGCGCCCTGGGGCGTAACCGACACGACCTTGAGGCGGACGTTGTCACCCACCACAGCCCTGGGGGTCTCGGTGGTGGCAATGAGGCGGTTGTCGGAATCGTGGTAGACAAAAACCTTGATCTCGTCCCCGACCCGGGTATTCTCGGGTACCGCCCGGTTGGGCAGCAGGATGCCTTCGGCGCCGTCGTCGAGATAGACGCCGGGGGTGGATTTGCGGATTACTTTGAGCGTGTTGTATTCTCCTACGTTGATCATGTTATAATGTTTTAAAGCGCCGGGGGCTGCCGGGGCGTTTATAGCGCAAGAAGCGCCTCCCATGCCTGCTCATTTACGGGTATCCCTTCCCGTTGGTTCCGCACCCGGGTCGCGAGCGTGCGCTCCCCCGGGTAGTTCACGGCGTCCGAACAGGTATATCCTATGATGGATTCGACCACCGCGTCGTCCATGTACGCGGCATTGATGGCCAGGAAAAACTGGGATAACCTGGACCCCCCTCCCGCGGCCGTGATGTCCCCCACGGACCAACCGCTGCTGAGCGCCGCGGTGAGCACGTCGAGCACCAGGGAGAGACCGGAGCCCTTCCAGTAACCGATGGGGAGTACCCGCCGGGAAGAGCGGATGGCCGCCGCGTCGGTCGTCAGCGCGCCTTGCCCGTCGTAGCCGCCGGGGACCGGCAGCGGGCGCTCCTCCCAGGCGTATTCCTGGAGCTTGCCGTAAGAAAACTGCGACAGCGCCATGTCGAGCACGATGTGGCCCTTCTCCCGGGGTACGCCGATCACCAGCGGGTTGTTGCCCAGCCGCGGCTCCGTGCTGCCCCACGCGGGCATGTTGGCGATGGTATTGGTGGCGCATATCCCGATACAGCCCGCCCCGGCGGCCTGCCATCCATAAGTCCCCCCACGCATCCAGTGGTTGGTGTTGCGGACCGAAACGGCGCCCAGGCCGCCTTTTTTGGCCAGCGAGATCGCGCGGCCCATGGCCAGCGACGCGATGTACATACCCGGGCCCTGTTGTCCGTCCCAGTATTCGATGCAACCGCTGGTTCGGACGATTTCGGGCTCCGCCCCTGCGTTCACCAGGCCCTCCTGTACCGATCGCACGAAGGCCGGGAAGCGGTTGAGCCCATGGGAGTAAACGCCGTCTTCGCTGTTCCGCGCGAAGATACCCGCGCAGTGCGCCGCCTTGCCGTCCTCGAATCCCAACTTGCCCAGTACCCTCAGGAATTGCGCTTCCATTTCCGCAAAAGAAACCCTCATGCGCCGTTTTTTTGTATTTTACTGATATGAGAAAATACCTTTTCGCTATCCTCTTCACCTGCCCGGCCATAGGGCTGCACGCCCAGATTCCAGATACCGGTTCTTTCATTTTGCACAAATTCGCCCAGGCCATCGGCCGGGAAACGTACGCCCGCCAGGGCGATGCCTGGAACGTGGATTTTTTGTTTACGGACCGTTCCAGCAAGGTGCCGCTAAAGGCGTCGCTCAGGATAACGAACGATCTTCATCCGCTGTCCCTGACGATCAAGGGACAAACGTCCCGGATGACGACCATCAACGACTCCATCTCCATCACCGGGTCCAACGCCCGCATAAAGGTAAACGATTCCGCGTACTCCGCGGCACTGCCGCGTCTGGCATTCCCGGTGACAGGGTACGCCCCCGTTACTTTCCAGATGCTCCTGCTGGAATACTGGCGGAGGAACGGCGAGCCTTCCACCCTGCCCCTCCTCCCTTCGGGCAGCGTGACGATCCGCCAGGACGGATTCGACACCCTTTCCGGGGATAAGCCACTGGTGCTCCGGCGCTATGTGGTCGGCGGTCTTATCTGGGGCAACGAGTTTGTCTGGACGGGTCTGGACGGACGGCTGTTCTGCCTGGTGAGCATCGACGCCGAATTTGACAAATTCGAAGCCACGCTGCCCGCCTATGAAAACATCCTCCCCCAGCTGCTCAAACGGGCGGCCATCTATGGCATGCGTCTCTTCCCGCAGCTGCATGGCCAGTCCGGGAACCTGGCCCTGACGGGGGGCACGCTGATCGATGTGGTCGGGGGCCACTCCATACCCAACGCCACCATCCTGGTCAGCAACGGCCGCGTCGTCTTCGCGGGGACGGGCGTCGCCATACCCGCGGGCTATACGAAAAAGGACGTCACGGGCAAAACCATCCTGCCCGGTCTTTGGGACATGCACGCCCACTTCGAACAAGTGGAATGGGGTCCCGCCTATATCGGGGCCGGGATCACCACCGTACGCGACTGCGGCAACGAATTCGATTTTATCAACGCCGTCAAGCAATCCATCGACGCGGGCGAGGGCATAGGCCCCCACATCCTGAAGGCCGGGATCATCGACGGTCACGGTCCCATGGCGCTGGGCGTCATACAGGCCGGGGACCCGGCGGAAGCGGTAGCGGCCGTGGACCGCTACAAGGCAAACGGATTTGTACAGATCAAGATATACAGCTCCGTCAAGCCGGCCGTGGTCAAGGCCATCTGCGACGAGGCGCACCGCGTCGGGCTGACCGTTACCGGTCACATACCCGAGGGCATGACGTTGCTTGCGGGCGTGGATTCGGGGATGAACATGGTCAACCATATCCCCTTTGTCGCCGCCGTCCTGCACCGCAACAAGGACTTCTCCATCGACTTCTCCGACCCGAAGAACGTGGAGGTGATCGGCTTCCTGAAGGAACACCACACGGTGGTCGATCCCACGCTGGCCGTGTACGAGATCGCCTATCGTTCCCTGGACGACAGTATCACCCGCATCGAGCCTAATTATCATACGCTGCCGCCGGTCATCCAGGCCTTGTATGTCAACAGCGGCCTGCCCGCCAAAAGGGCCGCCTTCTACCGGCCCCTGTTCCTGTCCTGGCTGAGTATCGTCAAGGCCCTCCAGGAAAATGGCATACCCATTGTTGCAGGAACGGATGAGACCATTCCCGGCTATAGCCTTTACCGCGAGCTGGAATTGTACGTCCAGGCCGGACTGACACCCCTGGAAGCGATCCGCGCCGCCACCATCGTACCGGCCCGCGTGATGCAGCTGGAGGATCAAACCGGCTCCGTGACCGCCGGCAAGACGGCGGACCTGATCGTGGTGGACGGCGATCCGCTCCAGGACATCAGCCAGTTGCGAAAGGTCAGCCTCGTGATCAAGGATGGCGTCGTTTACGATCCCGTGGCCGTACACCGGCTCGTTGGATTTAATCTATAAAACATCACCCATGCACCGCCTCTGTTTTATGTCCATGATCTTTTCCGTACTCCTGTTCCAGGTGCGGGCGCAAACCGGAGATTCTTCCGGCGGGCCCGTGGTGTCCGGAGGCAGCCCCATGGCGCGTTCCCCTTTCAAGACCCTCAACCTCGACCGCCTGGCGGCCAATGGCCATAAGGAGTCGGGGGTCGTCGATATCATTTTCACGGCCAGCAACCAATCCCCCCAGATCGCCTCGCTGGCCTTCTCGATCGATCCGGCCCTCTCCAAAGCGTCCGACGACTTTGACACCGTCTATCATTTTAGCCAGCTCCGCTTTGGCGCGACCAGGCGCGACTCCACCGAAATCGTCACCGTCGAGCTCCGCCCAGACCAGGCGCTCCATTGCGGTTTTTATATCACCGGGGTGCCCCTGAATGCGCGGTTTATCCGGAAGGCGGTGCTCTTTGCCCGTCTGCGGCTCGACGACGTGCCGCAAGGCGAGGACAATATCCTGCTGCTCAACGTACCGATAACCTGGAAATAGAACCGGCCGCGGGAGGCACAAAAACACAAAAGCCGCCCGTTAAGAGGCGGCTTTCATGCAAAAGGTATTGAATAACTAGTCGATACGCTTTACGTTGACGGCGTTCTGGCCTTTTCTTCCTTCCTGCAGCTCGAACTCGACGCGGTCGTGCGCCTGGATTTCGTGGATCAGCCCGTTTGCATGGACGAAAGTTTCTTGGCTGGACTCATCATGCTTGATGAAGCCATACCCTTTTTCCTCATTGAAGAACTTTACAGTTCCTGTGAAAGTGTTGCTCATTAAAATAAAAAATTGAATGTTCGCAAAGGTACGCCATTTCGAGCCTCCTGCCAAATAATATGTATATTCATCAGGATGTTGCAGAAAGTATTGCGCCCGGCCCATTTATGGGCGATTGCCGTCGGGCTGGTCATTTCAGGAGAATATTTCGGTTGGAATTACGGCTGGGGTGTCGCGGGCACGGTGGGTATGTTGGTGGCCACACTCGTCGTCACCCTCCTCTATATCACCTTCATCTTCAGTTTCACCGAGCTGACGACCGCCATCCCGCACGCGGGCGGCCCTTTTGCGTACGCGTACAAGGCGTTGGGCCCGCCAGGTGCGTTTTGCGCGGGCTACGCTACCCTGATCGAGTTCCTTTTCGCGGCGCCGGCCATCGCGCTGGCTTTGGGGAACTACGCCCACTTCCTGTATCCGCCGATACCGGTCATGGGTACGGCGGTATCCGCCTATGTGCTGTTCACCGGCATCAATTTGCTGGGCATCCGTGAATCAGCCCGGTTTACGTTGGTGGTCACCATCCTGGCCGTGGCCGAGCTGGTCGTATACTGCTGTATCGTGGGTCCGTCCTTCCGGACGGCCGATTTCCTGGCCCACCCGCTTCCACAGGGAGCGGGCGGGATCTTTGCCGCGCTGCCCTTTGCGATATGGCTGTATGTCTGTATCGAAGGCGTCGCGATGGTGGCCGAGGAAACCCGCGACGTAAAAAAAGACATCCCCAAAGGATATATCTCAGGTATCCTTACGCTGATGGTCCTGGCCCTGGCCGTCATGATCCTTACGGGCGGTGTCGGCGACTGGCGGCCGCTGGCGGCCATGGACTACCCGCTCCCGGCCACCATCGCGCGGGTGCTCGGCGACCGCAGCCCGTTCACGCGGTTGTTCGCGGGGATCGGTCTGTTCGGGCTCGTGGCTTCTTTTCACGGGATCATCATCGGCTATTCCCGGCAAGTGTTCGCGCTGGCCCGCAGCCGCTACCTGCCGCCGTTCCTCTCCAGGCTCAGTCCGCGTTTCAAGACGCCCCAATGGGCGCTCGCGGCGGGCGGTTTGTTCGGGCTCGTGGCGCTGAAGTACTTCGATACGAGCAAGCTGGTAATCCTGTCCACATTGGGGGCCGTCGTGTTGTACGTTCTCAGCATGGTCAGCCTGCTGGTCCTCCGCAAAAAACAACCGGACCTGCCGCGTCCGTTCAAGGCGCCCTGTTATCCGTGGTTTCCCTGGATCGCGCTGGTTCTCTCCCTGCTGGCGGGAGCGGCCATCGTATACTACTATCCCTGGCTGAGCTTCCTTTTCCTGGCCGGCCTTGTGGGATTGGGTCTTATCTTCGTCCTATCGGGGCGTCACGCCTTCACCGTCACATGACCTACCGGTACGCCATAGCCCAACAAACCTATACCTGGCAGGACCTAAAAACGCTCCTGGCGCGCGCTTCGCCCTACCGTTCGGGGGACGCGCTGGCGGGTTTGTGCGCGGGCAGCTATGAAGAACGCGTGGCCGCGCAGATGGCCCTCGCGGACGTACCGCTGAAAGCATTTTTGAACGACCCGCTGGTCCCCTACGAGACCGACGAGGTCACCCGCCTGATACAGGACACCCACGACGCGGGTGCGTTTGCGCCCGTGAGCGGTTTTACCGTGGGCGACCTGCGGGACTGGCTGTTGGGCGACCAGGCCGATACCGGGGCGCTACGAACGTTGGCTCCCGGCCTCACCCCGGAGATGACTGCCGCGGTGAGCAAGCTGATGCGCAACCAGGACCTCATCCTCGTGGCGCAAAAGTGCTCGGTGGAAACGCGTTTCCGCAACACCATCGGGTTAAAGGGGCGGCTGTCGGTGCGGTTGCAACCCAACCATCCCACCGACGATCCCCGGGGCATCGCGGCCTCTATCATCGACGGGCTGTTGTACGGCAGCGGGGACGCGGTGATCGGCATCAATCCGGCGACCGATAATATCGCCGCGGGACTGAAGCTTCTCCATCTCCTGGACGAGCTCCGCGAGCGCTTTGACATACCCACGCAGACCTGCGTGTTGAGTCATATCTCTAATACCCTGGATTTCATCCAAGGGGGCGCCCCCGTGGACCTGGTCTTCCAGTCGATCGGAGGCACCGAAAAGACCAACCGCAGCTTTGGGATCGACCTGGCCCTGCTCAGGGAAGGATATGAAGCGGGATTGTCCCTTAACCGAGGCACGCTGGGGCGCAACCTGATGTACTTCGAGACCGGCCAGGGCAGTGCCCTCTCCGCCGGCGCCCACGAAGGGCTGGACCAGCAAACCTGCGAAGCCCGGGCATACGGCGTCGCCAGGGCTTTCCACCCACTACTGGTGAATACGGTCGTGGGCTTTATCGGGCCCGAATACCTCTATGACGGCAAACAGATCACCCGGGCCGCCCTGGAAGACCACTGCTGCGGAAAACTGCTGGGGCTGCCGATGGGCGTGGACGTCTGTTATACGAACCACGCCGAAGCCGACCAGGATGACATGGACAACCTGCTCACCCTGCTGGGCGTCGCCGGTTGCACGTTTATCATGGGCGTGCCCGGCGCGGACGACGTGATGCTCAACTACCAGTCGACCTCGTTCCACGACGCCCGGTATGTACGTAAGGCGCTTGGCCTCCGCGCCGCGCCTGAGTTCGAGGACTGGTTGCTGCGACAGGGCATTACCGACGAGTCGGGCGTGCTCCTCCCGGTGCAATCCACACATAAACTACTACAAGCCGTGTCATGATTATACAGCCCGATACATGGAGCGCGCTCCGCGCCTTTACGCCCGCGCGGATCGCGCTGGGCCGGACGGGTGTGGCGCCGCCGCTCAGGGAAGTGCTCGACTTCCGGATGGCGCACGCCCACGCGCGGGACGCGGTGTACTCCGTCCTCGATATGGACGCCATAGAAACCGCACTGGCTCCGCTCACGTGCCACCGCCTTCGTAGCAAGGCCGTTGACCGTCATACCTACCTGCAACGTCCCGACCTGGGACGGCAGCTGGAGGATGAAACCCTGCTTACGCCGGCCAACGCCGATCTCGCCGTCATCGTCGCCGACGGTCTCTCCGCGACTGCCGTCAATCGCCATGCCGCGCCGCTCTTGCACCTGCTAACGCCGTCGCTGCAAGAAGCGGGTATAACCGTCGCCCCCATTTGCCTGTTGGAACAGGGACGCGTCGCTGCCGGCGACCCGATCGGGTACCGGCTCCGCACAAAAATGACGGTCCTCCTCATCGGCGAACGACCCGGACTCAGCGCTGCCGACAGCATGGGCGCCTACCTCACCTTCGGGCCACGACCCGGGCTTACCGACGAATCCCGTAACTGTATCTCGAACATACGACCCGAAGGCCTGGATTACGCCGCGGCGGCCGACCGCCTGCTCCACCTCATAGGCGCCTCGATGCGGTTGGGTCTGTCGGGTGTAGGTCTGAAAGACCAAAGCGGAAATGAACAGCTGATTGCATAAATAGTTTATTTCGTTTAATAAATTTCCCGATATTTGTCCGACCTATCTCCCGCTTTCGTTGTGCGTTATTCCGTTCTCTGCACACATTTAAACCACAAGACTGAACATGTTCAAGAAAATTCGGAGGGACAAATCCGGGAATCCCGACGTTACCTTACTACAGGGGCTCAAAGAAGGTGACCGCACTGCTTACTCCCGGCTACTGGGAAAATATTACGACATGGTATTTTTGATCGTTTCCGCCCTGGACGATTCGGGCAGCGACGACCAGGTCAAGGCCACGACGGCTGAAATCCTGATCGAAATCTGGGACAAACGGGCCATGTTGCCGGGGGACCGCCCCCTCAAGGAGCCGCTTTTCGATATGATTTACAAGCGATTCAAGGACAACGGGGGCAAACTCTAAAAAAAATCCCGACAAAAATTTTATTTTCTGAACACCGTTCAGTTACTTTGCACTGTATGGGAATCACAGAGCGTAAGGAACGGGAAAAACAGGAAATGCGCCAGCGTATCATCGATGCGGCGATGTATATGTTCCTCGAGGACGGCTACAACAAGACGTCCATCCGGAACATAGCGGAGAAGATAGAGTATAGCCCGGCCACCGTCTACCTGTACTTTAAGGACAAGGACGAGCTGTTGTACGAGGTTCAGCGTCAGGCTTTCGACAAGCTGAACGAGGCTTTTTTACACGAAGCGACCGACCCCGATCCCTGGAAGCGGCTGGAGCAGATATGTATTTCCTACGTCCGCTTCGGCCTCGCCAATGAGGAGCTGTATGACCTGATGTTTATCATCCGTGCGCCCATGAACGTAGACGAGAAGATACACGAGACCAATGGGAAGGACTGTTTTGGATATGTCTTCGAGTGCCTTGCGGAATGTATACGGAAAGGGCTTGTGCGGTTCGAGAACCCCCAGCTCGGAATGCTTTCAGTCTGGGCGATGGGTCACGGCCTGGTATCCCTGCAGGTCCGGTGTAGGCTCAAGGTCCTAGACCTGTCCGACGGTGACGTGGATAATATGCTAAACAATGCTATCAGCGAATACCTGCGCCAGATAAAGCGATAATCGCTTTTTTTTTGGCCAAACCAATAAACACTGTTCATTATGTCAACGGCATTAAAATTATCGAGTTTGTTCATCATCGGAATGGTGATTAGCATGGCCTCCGACGCGCAAACCCTGCTCGACGGCTACATACGCCAGGCCTTTGAAAGCAATGACGGACTGCGCCAGCAACAATTCCAGCTGGACAAATCCCTGTACGCCCTGGACGAGGCGCGATCCCTCTTCCTGCCGAACGTCAGCCTGCAAGGCAGCTATTTCAAAGCCTCCGGCGGCCGGTCGATCGACGTTCCCCTGGGGGATATGCTCAACGGGGTATACAATACCCTCAACCAGCTAACGGGTTCGCACAGCTTCCCGCAGCTGCAAAACGAGAAGATCACCTTCAACCCCGACAACTACTACGACGCGCACCTGCACACCACCCTCCCGCTGGTGGACGTGGAGCTTTGGTACAACAAACGTATCCGGCAGCAGCAGATCACGGGTCAGCAGGCCGCGGTGAACGTCTACAAACGGGAGCTGGTGAAGAACATCAAGACCGCTTATTTCCAATACTACCAGGCCGTCCGGGCGGTCGACATCTATAACGCGGCGCTGACGCTCGTGGCGGAAAACATCCGGGTCAACCAAAGCCTCCTGAACAACGGGACCCGTAACAGCACGCCGCTTACCCGCGCGCTGGCGGAACAACAGCACACGCTGTCCCAGCGCAACCAGGCGGACAACGCCGCGCGCAATGCCCAGGCTTATTTCAACTTCCTCCTCAACCGGCCCGCGGGCGATACGATCGTGATGGATACCGCCGTTTTTGCGAAGCCTTATCCGCTCGATACCACCGGGGTGGCGCACCGCGAAGAATTGCAACAGTGGGCTGTCGCCAAAGAAACCAGCACCCTTGGGTTGGCGCTGGAGCGCTCCTACCTGATCCCGCAGCTCTCCACCTTCCTGGACCTGGGTTCGCAGGGCATGGGGGAATTCAACAGCGACTCGCGCTACTACTTCTGGGGCGTCAGCCTGCAGTGGAACCTCTTCGCGGGCGGACAACACACGGCCCGCGCCCGTCAGGCCGAGGCCGACCGCAAAACTGCGGCGGCCGGGTACGACCAGACGGTCCAGGCGCTCCAGCTCCAGCTCACGCAAAGCTTCAACAACTACCATAGCGCGGTGGAAACCTACCGCAGCGCCGGAGCTCAATTGCGCTTCGCCGAAAAATACCTGACCGATCAAACCAGGGCCTACCGTGAAGGGCAGCTGCTGTACGTCGAGCTCCTCGACGCGCAGAACCAGCTCACCGAAGCCCGGCTCGAAGAAGACCAGGCCTTCGCCGGCGTCCAGATCGCTCTTACGCAGCTGGAACGCGACCAGGCCACCTATCCCCTCACGTCAAAAAACTAAACATATGCGCATCCTACTCCTGCTAGTCCCTGCCGCTTTTATACTGCATTCCTGCGGCACCCCGGCCTCGGGCAAAAATGCCACGGCCCGCAGCCAGGCCGACACCATCCCCGTCCAGGTAATGCCGTTGGACGGGAATCGCAGCGGCCTTTCGCCCATCGCCGTTTCCGGCCAGTTCACCACCGACGACGAAACCCAGCTGGGTTTTAAAACCGGGGGCGTGATCCGCTCGATACTCGTCAAGGAAGGCGACCGCATCCACGCGGGTCAGCTGCTCGCCACCCTCGACCTCACCGAGATCAACACCCAGGTCTCCCAGGCGCAACTGGGCCTGGAGAAGGCCAAACGCGACTTCCAGCGCGTCCAAAACCTTTACCGCGACAGCGTCGCCACCCTCGAGCAGCTGCAGAACGCACAAACCGCGCTCGACATCGCGAACCAGCAGGTCAGCGCCGTACGTTTTAACCAAAATTATAGCGAGATCCGCGCGGGCCAGGACGGCTTTGTCCTCCGCAAGATCGCCAACCCCGGCCAGGTCGTAAGTCCCGGCGCGCCTGTCCTCGAAACCAACGGCGACAAGGGATGGCTTTTGCGCGTGGGACTGAGTGACCGCCAATGGGCGACGATCAAGCTCGGCGACAAGGCCTCGCTGGAAACCGCCGCCCTGCCGGGCAAGACCCTGAGCGGAACCGTTAGCCGGAGGTCGGAGGGGGTCGATCCCCAGACGGGGACGTTTACCGTGGATATCCGCGTTCAGGGGTCCGCCCCGCTGGCTGCCGGGCTCTTTGGCAAGGGCGTCATACAGCCGGCGGCCGGCGCTGCCGTTGTTAAGGCCGGCGCCTGGGCCATCCCTTACCAGGCCCTCCTCGACGGCGACGGCAGCAGCGGCTACGTCTTCGTCACCAACGACGGGCACACCGCGCATAAAGTCCACGTGCGTCTGTCCGGTATGGAAAAGGACCAGGTGCTCATCAGCGACGGACTTACCGGCTCGCGGGACCTGATCGTTTCCGGCTCCGCTTACCTCAACGACAGCAGCCCCATCCGCATCACGCCTTCAACTCCTGTGCAATGAGGAAGCTTAACATATCCAACTTCGCGGTCCGGAACAGCGCGTTCACGACGGTGATCTTTATTATGATCATCGCCCTGGGGCTGACCACCATCCTGAACATGCCGCGGTCCGAGGACCCCGAGGTCCACGCCCCCACCTTTTCCATCGTCGTCGTGTATCCCGGCACGACGCCCCGGGATATAGAAGACCGTGTGGTCAATCCCCTGGAAAAGGCCATCTCCGCCCTGGACGACATCAAACGCATCCGCACCACCATCTCCAATGGCGTTGCCGTCCTCCAGGTCGAATACAAATACAACTCCAACGTCGAAGCCAAGTACCAGGAGATCGTGCGGGAGGTGAACAGTCAGCGGGGCGAGCTCCCTGCCGACATCACCTCGATCGAGGTGAACAAATTCCAACCCTCCGATACCAACATCCTCCAGGTCGCGCTGGTTTCGGAAAACGCCCCGCGGTCGACGCTCCAGTATTACGCCGAGCGGCTACAGGACGAGCTCGAAAAACTCCCGCCCCTCAAAAAGGTCGATATATTCGGCCTGCCCCAGCAACAGGTCAGGGTGGAATTGGACCTGGAAA
Organism: Dinghuibacter sp.; assembly: GCF_035492835.1. NCBI lineage: Bacteria > Pseudomonadati > Bacteroidota > Chitinophagia > Chitinophagales > Chitinophagaceae > Dinghuibacter > Dinghuibacter sp. The sequence continues at coordinate 14,137 of NZ_DATJIY010000003.1, read as the reverse complement.
AAATGGCGCAGATGCACCTCCCGCTATCCACCGTGACCGGTAGTCTCCGAAGCGAGATCACCGACATACCGGGCGGGTCGATCGACGCCGGTCACGAGACCTTCAACGTCAAGACCAACAACTACCACCACCTGGACGAGGTATCCAATACCGTCGTCTACTCCGCCGGCGGCAAGAATATATTATTAAAAGACATCGGCCGCGTCTACTTTGGCTATGCCGACGACACCTACCTCACCAGGCTCAACGGTCACCGCTGTATCTTCGTCGGCGCCTGTTTAAAGGACAAGGAAAACATCAGCAAAGCCCAGGAGCAATACCTCCCCGTGCTCACCGCGTTCAAACGCACCCTTCCCGCCAGCGTTGACATGGTCGTCCCCTTCGACCAGGGCACCAACGTCAACCACCGGTTATCCGGGCTGGGCCGCGACTTCCTGATCGCGATCCTGCTGGTGGCCATCACCCTGCTGCCGCTCGGCGGCCGGTCCGCGCTGATCGTGATGATCTCCATCCCGCTGTCGCTGGCGATCGGGATCGTTCTGCTCCAGCTGTTTGGCTACAACCTCAACCAGCTGTCGATCGTGGGCCTGGTCGTCGCGCTCGGCTTGCTCGTGGACGACAGCATCGTGGTGGTGGAAAACATAGACCGCTGGATCCTCGAAGGCCATAGCCGGCTGGAGGCAACCCTCAAGGCCACCGGCCAGATCGGCATGGCTGTGCTGGGCTGCACCGTCACCCTCGTCATTGCGTTTATGCCGCTGGCATTCCTGCCGGAGGGCGCCGGAGACTTCATCCGCAGCCTGCCGCTGGCCGTGATGTTCTGCGTCGTGGCGTCCATGTTCGTATCCCTGACGATCATCCCGTTCCTGTCGAGCCGGTTACTCAAGCCGCATGCGGGTAACCCCGAGGGTAACATCTTTATGCGCGGGCTCAAGAAGGGTATCCACTCCAGCTATGGCCCGTTGTTGAACGCGGCGCTGAAACGCCCCTGGCTGACCGTCACCGCCGCAGTGCTCATTTTCGCGGGCGCCATCGGCGTCTTCCAAACCATCGGGTTCAGCCTGTTCCCGTCCAGCGAAAAGCCCCAGTTTATGATCAACATCACCGCGCCCTCCCAGTCGAACCTGGCGTACACCGACAGCATCACCCGCCGCATCGAGACGGAGCTGGCGCACGAGCCGCTGGTTCGCTACTACGCCGGCAACATCGGCAAGGGGAACCCGCGCGTGTATTACAACGAAGTCCAGGAAAACGAACGCCGTGACTTCGCCCAGATATTTGTCGAGCTCGACCCCAACACTACCCCCGCCGCCAAGCTGGATTTTATCCAAAACCTCCGCAGCCGCTGGACCCCTTACCCCGGCGCCAAGGTCGAAGTCAAGAACTTCGAGCAAGGCCCGCCCGTCGTGGCGCCGGTGGAAGTCCGGCTCTTTGGCGACAACCTGGATTCCCTGCGGTTTATGGCCGCGCGCGTGGAAACGCTCCTGAAAAACACGCCCGGCACCTTCTATGTCACCAACCCTGTCAGCCTGCTGAAGAGCGACCTCCGCGTCGACATCAACAAGGAAAAAGCCCAGCTGCTGGGCATCTCGTCCGCGACCATCGACCAGGCCGTCCGCATGGCCGTTACCGGTCTGACCGTGGGTAAGTTCTACACCGACTCCAAGGACAATTATGACGTCCTCGTCACCCGCGACCGCGCCGGCAGGCCGACCATGGACGCGTTCAAGGACCTGTACGTCAATAACACCCAGGGCACCGCCGTCCCCCTGGCCCAGGTCGCCGACCTCCGCCTGGAAACCTCGCAGGCCGTCATCCGCCACCAGGAAAAACGCCGCGTCGTTTCCGTCCAGGCCTATGTCGCCAAGGGCTTCCTCGTCGACCGCGTCCTAGGCGACGTCGTCCACCAGATGGACGCCATCCACTTCTCCCCCGGCTATTCATATGAAATGGGCGGTGAAATCGAAAGCCGTAACAACTCCTTCGGCGGGTTGGGCAGCATCATCATCGTCACCGTGTTCCTGTTCATCGGCGTGTTGATCCTGGAGTTCAAGACCTTCAAAAGCACCCTCATCGTCCTCAGCGTCATCCCGCTGGGCGTCGTCGGCGCCGCGCTCGCCCTGTGGGTCACCGGCAACACCCTCTCTTTCGTGGCCATCATCGGTCTGATCGCCCTGGCCGGTATCGAAGTCAAGAACACCATCCTCCTGGTCGACTTCACCAACCAGCTCCGCGCCCAGGGCAAGTCCCTCGAGGACGCCATCCGCGAGGCCGGCGAAATCCGGTTCCTCCCGATCGTGCTGACGACGCTGACCGCCATCGGGGGGTTGATCCCGATCGCCATCTCCACGAACCCTTTGATTTCGCCGCTGGCGATCGTGCTCATCGGGGGGCTGATCAGCTCGACGCTGCTCTCACGGGTAGTGACGCCGGTGGTGTACAAGTTAATCCCGCCCAAGGTAGAGGCTTCCTAAAAAATAAGAACCGGTCAATCGACCGGTTTTTTTATATTTAGCACATGCGTCTTTTCACCATCCTGCTGCTCCTGGCCGCTTCCACGGCCACCGCCCAAACCGCCGAAAATCCTTATGTCTTAAACGCCACGCCGACTACAGTCGCCTACGGCTACTACTGGTCCGAGGCGACACCCGCGTTGAAGGTGAAGTCGGGTGACTACGTGCGCGTACACACGTTGATTACCTCGAACCCTGAAAGCCTCGAAAGGGCCGGCGTGGCGCCGGCGCAGGTCGAACAGGAGCTCCGTGACGTGCAAAGCGTCAAGAACCGCGGGCCGGGCGGTCACGTCCTCACGGGGCCGATCTTTGTCGAGGGCGCCGAACCGGGTGACGTGCTCGAAGTCCGTTTCGATTCGATACAATTGGCCATCCCATATGCATATAACGGCATCGGGCAGTCGGGTTTCCTGTCCGACGAAATCTTCGAACGGAAAACGCGGATCATTCCGCTGGACAGGGATAAGATGACCGGTCACTTTGCCGACGGCATCGACATTCCCTTGCGGCCGTTCTTTGGCAGCGTAGGTGTAGCGCCTCCGGCGGCGGTGGGCCGCTGGAACAGCGCACCGCCCTGGATCCACGGCGGCAACCTCGACAACAAGGAGCTCGTCCAGGGCACCAGCCTCTTCCTGCCCGTCCACGTCCCCGGTGCCCTGTTGGAAATCGGCGACGGCCACGCCGCCCAGGGCAACGGGGAAGTAGACATCACCGCCATCGAAACCTCCCTGATCGGCAAGCTCCAGCTCATCGTCCACAAAAATACCCCCGCCCACTGGCCATGGGCGGAGACCCCCACCCACATCATCGCCATGGGGATGGACCGCGACCTCAACGCCGCGACCCACATCGCGGTACGTAATATGATCCAATACCTGATGACGCACCGGGGCCTATCACAGGCCGACGCCTACGCGCTCTGTAGCGTCGCAGCCGATGTGGATATTACACAGCTGGTGGATGGGAACGTGGGCGTGCACGTGATGCTGCCGAAGGGCATCTTTACCAGGTAGCCGCCGCACCGGCTCACCGGCCTCCGGCGCTGGCACTTTTATACCCGTAAGCCCCCGGGGCGTCGGCACTTTTTTATCTTTAGCACCCCTTATGATCGGCACTATTATAGCCCGAATTGTCTTGCAATTAACAAGAATGTACTATTACTTTAGGGAAACATTCTTGCATATGAAAAAGCCCATTCGTTCCGCCCTGGCACTGCTTTTTGTAGCCCCCTTATTCGTGTCCTTTGGCTTCGTAGCCCCTAAAACAACCCACGCAAAAAAACAGATCTACGAGTACGCTTTTGCGTACCAACCCACCCCCATCGGCAACAATTATTACAGTGTCGCCATCTGGTTGCTCCAGGTGAACATCGGCCCCGATTACTGGTCCGGCTACGCCGCGCCGTTCCCCATCAGCGTCACGGTCAACTATATGGGGACGAACATGTCGTTTACTTTCCCCCAGGACTCCATCATTTATCACATTGGCGCCATCTATTCCCCGATACCCTTGGTGAACGGATTCTGGATGTCCACCAACCCCACCTCCATCAACGGGTATCGCATTTATGACACGCTGACCGATATAAACAACGACAACGTCCAATAATTACCCGGCACACCGGGCGCCCGATGCGCCCGCCCAGGGGGAATTACAAAGGGGGCCTTCGCCCCCCTAAAAGACAAAAGCCCGATGAACAGAGGTAAGCAAATTCTGTCCACCGGTACTTTTGTTTCAACGAGTGATAGGTGTTTACTGTCTTATTTGAAATCCCATTACATTACCCCAGTAATCACATATACTGCCGCAAGATAAATTTCAGGGGCGAATAAAAACTACGTATTAATACGGGTTTTGGCGACACCGCGAACCGCGAACGACCGTCAGTCCATCAGGTTGAACACCTCGTAACGGATCGCGAAAACTACGAGCCCTGCCGTATTCTTACACCCCGTCTTGGCCAGGAGGTTGTTGCGGTGTCCCTCGACGGTGCGCACGCTGATATTGAGCGCGTCCGCCATCTCGTTGTTGGTGTATTCCTTGCAGATCAGGCGCAGGACCTCGCGTTCGCGGTCGGTGAGGTCGATGGGGATGCGGCTGAGGTTGCGGATATTCTGGTTGCGGTACTGCCAGGCGTTCTTCATGGCCGCCAGGCTGGCCTGGTTGAAGTAAAAGCCGGTATCGTGGACTTTCCGAACGGCCGTTAGCAACTCTTCGACCTCGGTGTTCTTGATGAGGTAGCCGCTGGCGCCGGCCTCGATCATTTTGCTGATAAAACGCTCCTGGTCGTAGACCGACAGGACGACGACCTTTATGTCGGGGAATTCCTGGTGCAGGATGTCGTTGAGCTCGACGCCATTCATCACGGGCATGTGCATATCCACGATCGCAACGTCGGGAGCGACGGGCATGACGCGTAACTTGTCCAGCAGTTCCTGGCCGTTGTCGCCCTCCGCCACCAGCTCCAGGTCGTCTTCTTTTTCGATCAATGCGGCCAGGCCCTTACGGAATAGCACCTGGTCGTCAGCAATAACCAATCGAATCTTTCTCATATCGTCTATTTAAGGTCATTCCAGGATATCGATCCAAATCCCAAACCCCCCTTCCGCAGGGTCCTGGAGGTGATACCGCGCCCCGATCATGGACAGCCGGCTTTCGATGTTGCGCATCCCAATGCCGTTACCGGGCCGGACCTTCCCCAGGCCCCGGCCGTTATCGCGGTAGGTACAGCGAAGCAGCCCGTCCACACGGGTGATCGACACACTCACGCCGGTAGCCCCCGCGTGTTTCACCGTATTGGTGAACAGCTCCTGGAGCACCCGGTACAGGGCCAGCCCACGGTCATAGGAAAGCTTTTTCAGCGCTTCAGGGACCTGGTTGTCGAAGGTCACCTCCATCGCGCTCATCCGATGGATCGTCAGGCAAAGCTCTTCAATCGACTCTTCCAACCCGAACATCTCCAGCTCGGCCGGTGAAAGGATATGCGATATCGACCGCACCTTGTCGAGGATCACGTCCACCTGCGAACGAAAATCCTTATACAACACGATCGCCTCCGGCCGATGGCTCTGCAGCTGGACCGTAAACAATTTCAAGTTGGACAAAGCGCTCCCCACGTCATCGTGGAGGTCGCGTCCGATGCGTTTGCGCTCGGCCTCCTGTGACTGGATCACCGCATAGGTAAGCTCTTTCTGATACCGGATTTCCGCTTCCCGTTGGCGTTGCAGCCGTTTCTGGTTTCGGATGTAGAAGATCACGACGGCCGAGGCCAGGAGACACATGCCCGCCATACCGATCAGGAGCAGCACATAGATATTATCCGTGCTGACTACGACCGTTTGCATTTGTAAAATCCCACCGTGAACAAAATGTACATGATGAGGGCAAAGGTAGCATGCAGAACGACAATAACCGTGTTGAATGCCTGCCCTTGTTTCAGATAGTTGGAAAAAATAAAAATAAAGAACGAAAGCGAGAAATACATGAGGAGGCCTACATTCATCCACGTCGTCGGTACGCGCGCCCCCTCTTGTTGATCGGGTTCATGGCTGTTCTCCAGGAAATACGCCAGGCCCATAAATATGAGCAACAACGCTTCCAGCGGCCGCGTATAGGTGTTGAATTTCCACATGCTCTGCCACCAAAGACCGTTCGCCAGGCACAGCAACGGAAAAAAGACCATCAAAAAGGGGATCACCCGCCGGATGATCCGGGACTGCAAAATGAGCCGGTAAAACCACAGCAGCATAACGGTCTCGACAGCCGTATAGATGTGCAACAACCAAAGGTTGTTGATACGGTGCTCTGCAGTATAGATACCGACGATCTCGGAAACCCCGGCGAAGATGAGGTAGTAGAAAAGGAAACGGTGAGGGGGTCGCATTTTCTTATAACGAAATACGCCCATACCCAGCGGGAGTAATTCGAACGAAGGCGCGACCACCCCACTGTAAAAAAAGAGAGGGGACATCTACCGGATTACTTTTTTTTCACATTCGTGTCAGAGTACAAAACACTGTTTGTGTCGCAATCGGTCGGACAAGGAGTAGTAAAATCATAAATGGTACTGCCATCGGTACCCAGTACGCCTTGCAGACCCGGAGGGGGCGTCAGGATGTCGTTCCCGGCGAGGTCGACGGGACAAAGCATCAATTCGGTGTCATAGACGGTGGGGCTGATCGGCTCCAGGGGATCGTGGCCGAAGTAACCGCGTACGCCTTTGATGTCCACCTTGTGTTTTTTGTAAAAGTGATAGAGCTCGATGATGTCCTCGATGGGGATAAAGAAAGCCCTGAGGATGTCGCACTCTTCGCACTTCGTAACTTCTTTGTAGAGCGCACGCCAGTTGGTCGTTCTGACAACAGCTTCGTCTACGGGAACGCTTCTTTGGAGGAAAACCGGGGGTTGTTCGTCTTTCATTTAGATATAGTTTTAGAGGTCAGCCAAATATATACAATCGATGAAGGTTTCCGCATTATTTTAATAACAAAATAACACTGCCTTCCCGCCCGTCCTTGGATGGATTCCCTATTTTGGCCACAAACCCATACCATTATGACTGTTGCGGACTGGATAGTACGTGCAGATAAGCAGTGTTTTACATTTATTCAAACACATCTTACCGCCGCGTGGCTGGACCCCGTCATGTTGCTCATCAGGAATCCATTGACCTGGATACCATTGTATGCCTTCCTGTTGTATTGGATCCTGAGGAACGATCGTAAGGCAGCCATCCGTTTTATTCTCCTGTCGCTGATCGCCGTCGGCCTGACCGATTACACGGCTTCTACCTTCCTGAAGCCCTTGTTCCACCGGGCCCGGCCGTGCTACGACCCGGACGTCATGGGCCTGTTGAGGGGGCTGATCAACTGCGGCGGTCTATATTCATTCCCTTCCAACCACGCCACGAACCATTTTTGTCTGGCCGCGCTCTGGTTCGGGGCCGTCCGGACGATCAAAGGCAAGAGCTGGTATTGGCTCTGGGCCTGGGCGGGACTGATTTGTTTTGCGCAGATATACGTAGGAAAACATTTCCCCCTGGACGTGCTCTGTGGGGCGATGTATGGGACGGCCATCGGTTCCGGCGGGGCCTGGGTTTTCCGCAAATGGCCACAGCTCATACACTTCCGCTGGCAAAAAACGGCGCGTGAGGCGCGTGAACCCGGTATCACCGAGACGGCGCCCCGGCCCGCAGAATATAAACCGGCGTAAGCTCGGAGGGCCGCGTGGCGGGATTCAGGAAGCCGATGTCAAGCGTCGACACGTGGAAGTAACCGCCCTTGTATACGGGAAACCAGCCGCTGCTCAGGGTGGTGTCGCGGGTAAGAACGAACGACCCCGGCGCCAGCGTATCGGGGCGATCGGTGTGGACATATAAGTGATCGGTATAAAAGTCCAGCGCCCGCTCTTCATCCATTTTATAGACGTATAATGTCCGGGGCGTCGCGCCGCAGACATCCATCCCCCGCTCTACCACCGCATTCAATTGGTAGTCCAGCAGGTGCGGATAAAACCCGAGGTCCACGAAGACGTTGACGCAAAGGATGGTATATACCGCCAGCAGCACCAGCCGCGCCGGGCGCCCCTTCCAGCCGGCCAGCAGGACGATCCATACCACCAGAGCCGCGACCGCCACAACGCCCAGCGCCACCAGGTGAAACGGCACGAATATCAGCAGGATCAACGCAATCCACAACAGGCAGAAGAGCACGACGTGGCCCCAAAACAACGCCTTCTTCCCACGCATAGATACGCACGCAAATGCGTACAAAACCTTTCCTACGATTATGGCGGCCAATGGATATACAACAAAAATGTAATGCGGCAGCTGGTAGTGACTACGCGCCAGGGCGATATAGGTCAGCAAAAAACCGCCGGTCGTCATCCACTCCTCCCCTTCCGGTACCCGGAACCGCCACTGCCACAGCTGGCGGATGTCCCGCACCAATCCCACCACGAAAAATACGATCCAGGGTAAAAAACTCCAGAGCATGTTCTGGAACAGGAAGAAAAACGAGTCGTTCTCGTGCCACTGGCTTTCCCCCGTGATACGCCCGAAACTTTGTGTCCAAAAGAAAAAGCGCAGCCCCGAGTCGATCGTCTTGCCATCGATAACCTTCCCGGGATGGAGGTCGTATTGACGGTAGAGCCCGATACACATCGGGATCAGCAGAACGCCGATGATGACGAGCATGACGAGATATTCCCAACGGAAGAGACTGCGGAAATCGCGCTTCAGCAGGAAATGCGGCGCAAAACAAAACACCGGCACCATGAGCGCGATCGGCCCCTTGGTCATCATGCCGCCCGCAAGGGCCACCGACGCCAGGAGCAGGTTGCCCCATGAGCGCGTCCCATACCAGGCCGCCAGCTGCCAGAGCGCCAGGGCCACCCAGCCCATCAACATGGTGTCGGTCCGTACGTCGTGGGTGATCAGGAACAACGCCTGGCAGCTGGCCAGGACCAGCGCGCTCAATACGGCGATGTCCCTTTTATAGAAGATCAGCGCCAACCGGTAGGTGCTGTAGATCGATAGCAGCGCGAAGAAAAAGCTCGGCAGCCGGTAGGCCCAGTCGTGGATACCAAAGACGCGCATGCTCAGCGCGCTCAACCAGAACAGCATCGGCGGTTTGTCGAGGTAGTCCCGGCCCCTGTCGTATATTTCCAGCCAGGAACCGTTCTTCAACATTTCCCGGCTGATGTTGGCGTATTGCACGGCGTCGATCTCCATCAGCGGCACATGCCAGCCCAACAGGTATACGATAGGACAAAGCGCGATCAGGGCGGTACACAAGAGGGCGAAACCCCGGTGGTTGGTTTGCATGCTGCGCAAAATACGTATCTTCCGCAGCTAAAACGACCCGCATGCCGATAAGAAAAGAACAATTCTTAACCCTGCTACTTTTCGCCGTCACCATGGTCAGCTGCGCTCAACAACCCAAACCCGTGCCCTTGTATCCGGGCGACGTTCCCAATTCCAAAACCTACCCGGACTACGAGATGGTGAACAACATGCGCTACACCCATGTGAGCCGGCCGACCCTTACCATTTTCAAACCCACGGGTAAACCGACCGGGACCGCCATCGTGATTTGTCCGGGCGGCGGCTATTCAGCCTTGGCCATGGGTCACGAAGGCCTCGACGTGGCCGCGCGGCTCGCGGACTCGGGTATCGTCGGCGTGGTGCTGAAATACAGGCTTCCGAACGATTCCACCATGGAGGACAAAACCATCGGTCCCCTCCAGGACGCGCAGCGCGCCATCCAATACGTACGCGAGCACGCCAAGGAATGGGGCGTGGACCCGCATAAGGTGGGCATCATGGGCTTTTCCGCGGGCGGCCACCTGGCTTCCACCGCCGGCACCCACTTCGACCAAAGCTATATCGCTAACCCCCGCCATATCAGCCTGCGCCCCGACTTCATGGTGCTGGGCTATCCAGTCATCAGCTTCAGCGATTCGATCGGCCATCATGGCTCGCGGGACAATCTCCTGGGTAAAAACGCGCCCGCCGATTCGATCCTCAAATATTCAAACGAGCTACAGGTGACGTCCAACACCCCGCCGGCCTTCCTGGTGCATGCCAAGGACGACAAGGTCGTACCGGTCGCCAACAGCATCCACTTCGTGGAGGCCATGCAGGCGCATAACGTCCCCGTCGAGGTATATTACTACGACGCGGGCGGGCATGGGTTCGGGATGCACAACAAGACCAGCGACTTCGATTGGCTTGCGCTTGCTTTGCAATGGCTGCACGGCCAGGGGTTTTAATAACGCCAGCCGGCTAAATCGACCAGTTCAGCGGGACGTCGATCTTGAACTCGATGTTCCGCCCCATGTTATAAATCCCGTGATACGGCCGCGGGTCGGTGGGATAGAATTCGAAGTACTTCAGCCGGCTCAGGTGGTCCTGGTACGCCTTGTTCAGCAGGTTGTTCCCCATCACGTAGACGTTGAAAAGCACCCTCCCGCGGGAGTTGGTTACACCCGTGCCGAGACCCGCATTCAAGAGCGCGTAGCCAGGCGTGCGAGTCTCGGTGTTGTCTTGGAGATACACCTCGTTTTGCGAAGCGTAATAGGCCAGCTGCACTTTCACGAAACCGTCGCGGAGGCGAGCGGACGGTACGTTGATGTCGTACCGCAGCTCGGAGGTCCCGTGCATGGGCGGAATCTGGGGCAGGTATTTGTTGCTGTCGTTGCGCAGCTTGGGATCGAGGCCGACGTTGAGCCCGTAGACGGTGGAGAGGCTGTTCTCGAAGTGCAGCCGTTTGAAGGGATGGATATCCACGCTCAGCTCTCCGCCAAAAAGGTCGGCTTTGCCTTGTTGGAATTTGAACGTCTGGTTACCCGGGACGATCACCGAGTCCTGGCCTTCGGCATTCAATACCCGCTGGTTGAAGATGTAGTTCGAGATCACGTTGTTAAAGACGCTGAAGGTCACCACGACGTAGTGCGACATATAGGTCAGACCCAGGTCTTCCTGGAAGCTGAACTCCGGTTTGAAGCCGGGGTTGCCGATCTGGTAGATGTTGGTGCCGGGGTGTACGCCGTTGGCGGATATCTCCGAGATGTTTGGCGCGCGGTAACCGCGGGCGAGGTTGAATTTGATCGAAAACTGCTGCGAAAAATTATAGGTAGCCCCCAGGCTTCCCGACACGCCCGTAAACACATGGCTGTAGTTGGAAAAGGTATGATCTGCGCCGACAGTATCCGCGCCATTGACGGGATATGTGCCATAAGTCGTCGGGCTCGTCCAGGTATACATCCCCTGGTTGTGGAAGGAACGGCTGTCAAAACGGACGCCGCCGGCGATGTCCAGCTTGTTGAAGGTTTTTTTGATCATCGCAAAGGGACCGATATCGAACTGGGTGTAGTTGGGGATGATAAAATCGGTGCCGCGGGTAACCTTATTGTCCTGGTACATCCCATTGAGACCGGCGGTGATGTTCCAGCCGCCGTACTCGGGAAAGAAATATTTGATGTCGTAGGAGTAGGTGTTTAATTCCAGGAACAAACCAGCCGTATCGGGTTGCTGGGGCCGGTTGTATTCCCGGCGCACGCTGCGCTGGGCGCCGATGTTGACCGTCAACCGGCCGCCGCCGATGGTGAAGTTGTTGGCGATGTATCCGCGGTAGTGCTGTACGTGTTGGTGGAGGGGCGTGATGGCGTAGCTGTTCAGCTCCTGGGGCGTCACGATCGGGCGGACGGTATCCGCGTCCGTGATCTGTTTGGTGAACTGGCGCGTGGCCGAGTCCCGGCTGCCGTCGGGTATCTCCTGGAGGTCGTCATAGATCGACAGGTTCAGGTGCGAATACCCCCATTTTTTATGCAGCCCGAGCGACAGGTTGGCGTCCTTTTCTTCAAAAGCGGTGTTGTATACCCGTCCATCGACCGGGTCCTGGTAGTTTTTGGCGCGTTTATAGGAAACGCGGCCCATCCATTCGAAACCGTGCTTGGTCGCCCCCAGCATGGCGGTGCCCCCATATTCGCCGTTGTTGGACTCGAAGTTCGCCGCTACGTCTCCCACCATTTTGCCCTCCGGCGCGGGGGGCGTCGGGATCAGGTTGACCACGCCCGCGAGCGCGTCCGAACCATAGGTCAGGCTGGCGGGCCCCTTGATCACTTCCACCCGGTCGACCCCGTTCTGGTCGACCTCGATGCCGTGCTCGTCGCCCCACTGCTGACCCTCTTGCCGGACGCCGTCGAACAGGGTCAGGATGCGGTTGTATCCCAGCCCGCGGATAAAGGGTTTGGAGACGTTGGGGCCCGTGGTCAGCGCGTTGACCCCCGGCACCTTGGCGATCGCATCGATCACGTTCGTGCTCAGGTTATTGGTCAGGAAGTCATGACTGATCGCCACGATGGGCACGGGGTTCCGCACGATCTGGATGGCCTTGGAGGTACCCGTGATCACGATCGGGCTTTCCTCGATGGTCTCATCGGCGAGTTGAAAATCCGCCGATGCGCCCGGCGCGAACCGGATCGTCCGGGTGGTGCTCGTATATCCCACCACGTGGGCTTCCACCAGGAAAGACCCGTTGGGCAGGTTGAGGAAAGCGTAGTGCCCCAGGGAATCCGCCACCGTCCCCAGCTTCAGGTCGGGAATAGAAATGGTGGCGTTGGGCAGGGGCTTGCCCGTTTTTTTATCGGTGATCACGCCGGTGAGCGAGCTCCCGGGGGAGCGCTGGGCTTCGGCGGCAACAGAACAAATTATGAGAAAGGAGAAAACGAAATACTTCATGTCCGGATTGGTTCAAATGACTACGGCGGCTCGCCGGGTCGGCGAGCGCATGGCGGAATCCAGCGGCACGCGGACCGCTTACGCCAGGGCGGGAGGTCCTCTCAGGCTGGAATGGATGGCCGGTTGTGCGGGGATGGGCGGGAGCGCGGGCTCCGCCAGCAACCGTTCGGCGCTGACGGGACTGTCGAATACGATCGGCGTAGCCGCGTCCATAGGCATAAAGGCGTCGTCGAAACAATCACAGTGCGTTTCCCACGTGGCGCCCGCTTCATGCGTCCGGGCCTCGTGGTAGAAATGGTGCACCCAAAGGCTCGCCCCCAGCCTTTGACAAAAGGCCAGTAGGAGCAAAAAAGCCAGTATCCTGGTGGGGTGCCTGCGCCGACGCATAATCCACAAAGCTAGGCTATTTGCAACTCTATATCAAAAGCCGGCGGCGCCGCTCCTGTACGGAGGGCGCCGCCGGTCCAAATCGGTGAATATCTTACAAGGCCGGCTTTAAAGCGCCCTCCTTTTTTCTGCCCCGCATATAAATGACCAAACCGCCAAAAGCCACAATTAGGGCCATCGGCAGGAACATGGTGACGTGCAGCATCTCAGGGCCCGCCGCCGACTGCGCGGCGGTCAACGCCCTGGCCATATCGGATCCCGCCGGGGCCGACCGGTACAGGTCGATGTTGGCGCCCGCCGGCAGGTTGCTGGCCACGATCCGGTCATAATAGCCACCCATGAACATCATATAGATCGATACCCCGAACATGCCCGCCCCACCCATGAGGTTGAGCCCGACTGCGCCCGTCTTGGGAAGGTTCTCCGATACAAAGCCGATCATACACGGCCAGAAGAAGGCAACCCCCAAACCAAAGATGATCGCCCCGGCAAAGATGCCCGCGCCCTGTAAATGGATCAGCAGGTAGATGCCTACGGCGGAGAGGATGGCGGAGATCAGCAGGACACCCTGGGGCGCCAGCCGGTGCACGATCGGACCGGCAAACGCGCGGCCCAGAACCTGGACCGACGCGACAAAGGTCAGGATGAGCAACGCGTTGTCCGTGACCGTACGGAAAATTACGTCCATCCACTGGTTGGTATACAGCTCCGTGATACCCGTGGCGAACATACAGATGATCATGAAAAGGAACAACGGGTTGAACAACGCGGCGTACATATCGCCGGTCGACACGCCCGCCGCCACCCGTTCGGTCACGGGGAACTCCAACCTGGAGAACAGGTAACCGTAGATCAGGGTCGGGATCAGCATCACACCCACCTCGACCTGCCAGTTGACGCCTACCTTGTTCAGGAGGAAGACCACCAGCGTACCAATCACGATGCCCGCCGGAAACCACAAATGGAAGTGGTTGAGCTTGGTCGTCTTGTTATCCGG
>NZ_DATJIY010000002.1:0-9758 GCF_035492835.1 Dinghuibacter sp. | reverse complement strand
GGCGCCACGGGGGCCCGTCTCCTGGCCGCGGAGCCGGCGGCCTCCCAGGACATCAGCGACGTAAAGGTGACGCTGGTGCTGAAGGGGGAGCCCCTGAAAGCCGCGTTCACGCTGATCGAGAAGCAAACTGCCTTCCGTTTTGCCTACAACGAGCGACAGGTGGGGCGCTACCGTCACCTCACGCTGGACCGCGCGAATGCGCCCCTGGCGGAAGTACTCAGCGCCCTCCTGGACGGGACGGAGCTGGCCTATAAACAGGTTTCCAACAAGATCATCGTATACAAAACAGAGTCCGCGCCGGCGCCGATGCCCCCGCCCGCGGAGGTCGCGCCCGGCGACGGATCGGTCAGGGGGACCGTGGTCAACGCCAAAGGAGAGGCGGTCCCCGGCGCGTCGGTAACGCTGCGCAACGAGCAGGCCGGGGCGGCTTCGCCCAATGGGGTGGCGGCGGACGCGACGGGGCGGTTTACGATCGCCGGCGTGAAGCCGGGCCGGTATATGCTCCAGGTGAGCGCGGTGGGTTTCCAGGCGTACAGCCAGGCGGTAACGGTCACCGCCGATCACGCGACGGAGGTCCACGTCTTGATGAAAGAGGAGAGCGCGAGCCTCAACGAGGTCGTGGTGACGGGCTACAGCCGCCAATCCAAACGGGACGTAACCGGGGCGGCGTCGACGGTGTCCGCCGACGTCGTCGCGCAAACGCCGGTGTCCAGTGTGGAAGGCGTGCTCGAAGGCCGGGTGTCGGGCGTCACGGTGGACGGTCAGGGCGGCCCCGGCGCCGGCGAAACCATCCGCATACGCGGGATCGGTACGCTCCTCAACAACGACCCGCTGTTCGTGATCGACGGGGTGCAAATCAAGCTGGGTACCTCCAATGGCAGCCAGAACATCTCCAACCTCCTGGACCCCGGCGAAATCGAAAGCATCACGGTATTGAAAGACCCATCGATGACGGCACTATATGGCGCGGAGGGAAGTAACGGCGTCATTGTCATCACCACGAAAACCGGGCGCATGGGCGCGCCCCGTCTCGATTACAACATGTACATCGGGGTACAGACACCCAAGGACCTGCCCAGGACGATCTCCCCCCAGCAACAGGCGAATGCCCTGTACAATTCCTACACGGTGGCGGGGATGCCCTTTGGTTACGGCAATTTCTATAACGTGAGCGGCGGCTCGCCGGTGCTCCCCGACTATATCATCGAAGGCACCGCCAACAACCTGGGCGTCGGGGCCGGCGACCCGGCGGCGAGCGCTTCGCTGTACAACTACCAGAACTACCGGATCGTCAAGGCCAATAAAAGCGGGACGGACTGGTGGCGCGCACTCTTTGGACCGGCAATGACCCAGAACCACCAGCTCACGCTCAGCGGGGCCAACGACCGGAGCAACTACGCGCTGAGCCTGGGGTATATGGACGACAAGGGGACGCTGCTGAATTCGTACTTCAAGCGACTGTCGCTGCGCGTCAACACGCAGTTCAAGATAAAACCCTGGTTGCGGATAGGGGAGAACACCGAGTTTTCCTACGCAACCTCCAGCTCCATCGGGCGGAACCCGACGGGGGATATCGCGGCGTTATACTTGCTGTCGCCCCTGCTGCCCAAATACGACATCCAGGGCAACCCGGCGGGTACCAACAAAGCGCTCGTCCTGGGGAACACCAGCAACCCCTACACGGACAGGGTCAATTCGCTGGGGGACAAAAGTTACAACCAGTCCATTTTGGGGACGGCTTATATCGAGGTCGATCCCTACCGGGGCTTTACCTACACCAGCCAGATCGGTTTCCAGTTCTTTCCCAACGAAGGCCACGGCTATACACCCGTAGAATACGAGAACCCCATACCCGGCACGACCAACCTGTTTACCGAGGGGGGCGCGTACACCACCGACTGGCGCTGGCTGAACAAGCTCGCCTATACCCATACGTTCGCGGGTATCCACCGAGTGACCGCCTTTGTGGGGTATGAGGCCAGCGAGTTCGCCGAGCGCAGCTATGGCGGCACGACGGGCAACCTGGGGTATCCGTCGTCCAATACCGAATACCTCGGCAACGGGAATACGGGGACGGGCTCCGCTTTCGTACCCACCGTGTATGGCTCGGGCGTCGCCTATGCGACGACGTCGGCATTTGGCAACGTAACCTACGCGTTGATGGACCGGTATTTGTTGACGGGCACGTTCCGGCGGGACGGCTCGTCCGACTTCGGTACAGCCAGCCGCCACGGGAACTTCGGCGCGGGCAGTATCGGGTGGCGGATGACGGAAGAAAGGTTCTTGCGGAACGTGAAGTGGCTAAACGAGCTCAAGCCGCGTGTCTCCTACGGCGCGGTGGGGAATGACGATGCCTCTACCGTCAGCTACCTGGCGACGATTGCGTCCGGACCCTTTGGGGCGTATGACCTGGCGGGTACGAACACGTCGTCCATGGCAGGCTACTATCCTTTCCAGCTGGGGAATGCGAACCTCCACTGGGAATCCAACGTCACGACCAACGCAGGTTTTGACGCGGCGTTTTTCAACAGCAGCCTGACGGCCAGCTTTAACTGGTTCGACCGGGAAACCAAAGGCCTGATCTATGCGCCGCCTTCGTCGGGTACCGCGGGCTCGGCCCTCTCGCCGTACGAGAACGTGATGCGTTTTTCCAACAAGGGCGTGGAGCTGGAGCTGGGGTATACCGGACACGTCACGAAGGATTTCCACTTTGACGTCAACGTCAATTTTTCCACGTATAAGAACCGCGTCAACTATATCGACGGGATCGACAGCAGCTTTATCCAGGGCGGTGTTTTTGGCAGCAACAACGCGATCTACCTGACGCGGAGCACGGTCGGCCGGCCGGTGTCCAGCTTCTTCGGGTATGTGTATGAAGGGCTGTTCCAAAGCTCGGCGGACGTCTCGGGGCACGCGGACGAAAGCAACTTCGGCATCACGCCGGCCAACGGCGCCGGACACATCAAATACAAGGACCTGAACGCCGACGGGGTCATCGACTCCAGGGACGAGACGTACCTGGGCAACCCGAACCCCAGGTTTTCCTATGGGATGAACCTGAACCTTTACTTTAAACACTTCGACGCGGGTATCCTGCTCCAGGGCGTTTACGGGAACAAGATATTCAACTACGGGCGGACGTTATCCCAATTCCCGAACGGCGCGGCCGCGGGTCAGGGGGCGCTGTCGCCAGCGGGCCTGGACACGTGGTCGCCCACCAACACCAACGCAAAACTGCCGATCTACTCCCAGGACCTGAGCGCCTATGACCTATCGCCAGCCAGCGAGTTCATCGAGAGCGGCTCGTATATGCGTATCAAGATGCTCCAGCTCGGTTATACCCTGCCCAACCTCAAGGGCGTCCGCAAGCTGCGCGTCTATGTCCAGGCCTATAACCTGCTCACGCTGACCAAATACACCGGGATGGACCCCGAGGTCAACGACGGGAGCCCGGGTAACCTCGGGATCGATTACGGGACGGCCTATCCGTTTTCGAAAAAATATGTAATCGGACTAAACCTCGGACTGTGATCATGAAAAAGATATTCGTGCTTGTACCGCTCTGTTGCTGGCTGTGCGCCTGCAAAAAGAGCTTCCTCGACGTCCAGCCGCAGGGCGGGGCCGTCACGATCAACTTATTTTACAACGCCTCGGGCGTCCAGCAATTGCTGGTCGGGGCCTATCACGACCTCACCGGTATCGACGTAAAGAGTACCTGGTGGGGCACCTCGGGCACCAACTGGGTCTATGGCGACCTGCCGGGCGGCGACGCTTACCTGGGCGGCACGCCGGGGAGCGGCTACCCGCACCAGGTGCCCGACGCGCTCAACATCGAGAACTTCCAATCGCTGCCGACGACGGGTTTTATCGACGACAAATGGACCGCGGACTACGACGGCGTGGCGAGGGCCAACAGCGTAATCATCGCGGCCACGAACGCCACGGACATGACGGACGCGCAGCGTGCGGAGGCCATCGGCGAAGCGCGCTTCCTGCGCGGGCACTTCCACTTCGACGCGAAGATGATGTGGAAGAACATCCCTTTTGTGGACGAAACGGTGGCCAACTTCAACACGTTGCCCAACTCTTCCGATATATGGCCCTTGATCGAGGCCGACTTCCGCTACGCCTTCGACAACTGCAACGAGACGCAGCCGCTGGTGGGACAGGCCAACAAATGGGCCGCGGCCTGCTACCTGGCTAAGTGCTATATGTTCGAGCAGAAGTTCGCGCAGGCGAAGGGTTTGTTGGACTCCATCATATCCAGCGGTAAGAACGCCCAGGGCGTACCATACGCGCTGACGCCGTGTTACCACGACAACTTCGACGTGACCAGGGAAAACAATTCCGAATCGGTCCTCCAAACCAATTTCTCGGTGGACTATACGAGCCTGCCCGACAACGCCAACCTGGGCGAGACCGGCGTAAGCCCGGTGGGCACGGCGGCCGACGTTACCTACGGATACTGGAAGCAGCCTTCATTCAACCTCGTCAACGCCTTCAAGACCGACGCGAGCGGGCTGCCGATGCTGGACGCGTCGGGAAACGACACTTCCAACGGGACCAACATGAAAAACGACATGGGCGTGCCCTCGTCGTCCCCCTTCGTACCCTACCAGGGCACGGTGGACCCGCGGCTGGACTGGACCGTGGGCCGCAGGGGCGTACCCTACCTGGACTGGGGCGTCGATCCCGGGCAGGACTGGGTGGCCGACCAGGCTTTTGGCGGGCCCTTCGTCAACATCAAGAATATGTTCAGCCAGGCCAATGAAGACGTCGGTTTTGGCGGCATCATCTCGGCCTATTACTATGTCGGTAACAGCGCCGTCAACTACAACATCATCCGGTATGCGGAAGTGTTGCTGTGGGCCGCGGAGGCCGAAGTGGAGGTGGGTAGCCTGGAGCAGGCCCGCGCCTATGTGAATATGGTGCGTAGCCGCGCGATGAACGGCTGTAAGGTCGCGATTGACAACGCCACGGGATACCCTTCCGCGAATTATAGTATGTCGCTTTACGCTTCTCCGTGGACCGATCAGACTTACGCACGGGCCGCCGTGCGGTTCGAGACCCGGTTGGAGCTGGGGATGGAGGGGCACCGGTTCTTCAACCTCGTGCGCTGGGGTCTCGCTTCCACTTTCATGAACGATTATATTTCGGTGGAAGAGAACCGCGGCGTGGGGAGCGTGGTGAATGGGTCGCACTTTACGCAGGGGAAGAATGAGTACTTTCCGATACCGCAGCAGGAAATTACGCTCGATCCGAAGCTCACGCAAAATCCGGGGTATTGATGCGGCGGGGCATTTATGTAGGGATCGCGGCGCTGATGGGACTTTTCGCCTGTGGGCGCGGGCCGCAGGCGCATTATATCGCGGCGTCGGGCGACGATGGCGCGGACGGTTCCTTGTCGCATCCGTGGCGGTCGTTCTCGCACCGCGTCGTCTCGGGGGAGTTATTGTTGCGTGGCGGGGACACGTTGCGCGGGACGTTACGGCTGGATTCGTGTCATGATCTGAGTGTGGGTTCTTATGGAGACGGTTTCGCAGTGATTGCGGCGGGGGACTCGGCGGGGATTGTGGTGTACGCGGGATCGCGGGTTGCGCTTTCGGATCTGCGGCTGGTGGGTTCGGGGCGGAAGACGGGTAACGTGCACGAGGGTTTGTCCATCGTGGACTGTCGGGAAGTCGTGGTGCGTGACGTCGATGTATCGGGATTTCAGAAGGCCGGGATGATGATTTATGGGTGTTTTGGGCTTGTCGCGCACGGGGTGCGATCGCACGGCAACGGGGCGTCCGGGATCGGGGTCGAGGGCCCCCCCGGGAAAAAAGGGTGCGTGGATATACGGCTGATCGACTGTCATGCCGATGACAATCCCGGAGACCCGACAAACCTGACCAACCACAGCGGGAACGGGATCGTGGCGGGTCATTGCACGCGGTTGCTGATCGACAGCTGCACGGCGACCGGCAACGGCTGGGATATGCCCCGGATCGGGAACGGGCCCGTGGGGATATGGTGTTATGAGGCGGACAGCGTCACCATACAACACTGCATTGCCTACCGGAACAAGACATCGCCGGGCGCGGCCGACGGGGGCGGTTTCGACCTGGACGGCGGCACGACCCATTCGGTGATACAATACTGTCTGTCCTATGGCAACCAGGGGAGCGGCTACTGCATCTTCCAATACTGGGGTGCGAGCCCCTGGCATGACAACGTGATCCGGTATAACGTGACCGAAAACGACGGGACGGTATCCGACTCCCGCGCGGGC
Organism: Dinghuibacter sp.; assembly: GCF_035492835.1. Classification (NCBI taxonomy): domain Bacteria; kingdom Pseudomonadati; phylum Bacteroidota; class Chitinophagia; order Chitinophagales; family Chitinophagaceae; genus Dinghuibacter; species Dinghuibacter sp. The sequence goes on along the minus strand of NZ_DATJIY010000002.1, from coordinate 3,487 downwards.
ATCTATGTGTGGAATGCGTCGCGGGACTCCCTTCAGTTCTACAATTGCCAGGTCTGTAACAATACGGTGTATTCCGCGCGCGAAGCGGCGGTCAGCTATTCGGAGACCGCCGAGCGCCGGGGGTTTGTATGGTCTGATAACATTTTCGTCGGAGGAGATAGCTTGATCCGGGGGCTGCCCGGAGCGGACCGGTTTACCGGGAACGACTGGTGGTGTTTGCATCGTCGCGGGCCGGGGATGAATGTCGACCCGGGGTTTCCCGCGTACGCGGGTTTTACCACCCTGGTTTCGCCGGCGGGGCTGGATACGTTTTCGGCGTATCGTACAACGCTTACCGGCAAGGGCGCGAAATTCTAGGACTATGGATAGGAAGAAATTTATCGTTACCGCGGGGCTCGGGCTAGGCATTCGCCCCTGGCGCGTCGCCGCGGCTTTGGGCGCCAGCCCTGCCGGCGGCCCGGGCGCAGCCACTTTTCTCACGGCGGAGCACGGGCTGCCGGCAGGGCGGGACGGCATCACCAACGGTCTCAAACAACCGGTGACGTATTACAACGACTGGTCGTCGTATGACGAGCTCAGCGATAACACGCCGCTGACGGAGGCGCTGGCGATGAAGGAGCTGGGTGAGCTGCGAAGGCTCCAGTCCGCGGGCGTCCACATCGACTATTACATGATGGACGCGTTTTGGTTCGACAAGGACGGCGGCTACCGCACGTGGCACCGGGAGCACTGGCCAAACGGCCCGGACGCCTGGTTGCAGGGGTGTAAGGAGGCGGGTATACGACCAGGCATGTGGTTTTCCACGAACCTTATAGCTACACACAGCGGTCTTTTCCTGAACGTCATACCGGAGTGGAAGGACTCGCTGGCGGTGGGCGGAGGGACGTTTTGTCTTTTCGTGGGGGGGTACCTCAAACACCTTGGTGACACGTTACAGATGTGGTACGACAAAGGCGTGCGCGCGTTCAAGTTCGACTTTGCGTATTTCGACGCGGCGACCGGGGAAGTGAAGGAAACGCACCTGCCGGAGACCATCGTGGAGATGAACAAGCTGGCGCTGATGGACATGCTCCAGCGGTTCCGGGTGCGGAATCCGGACGTGGTGATCACGGGGTATAACGGTTTTGGCGGGGACATGGAAAACACGTTTACGCCCTTCCGGAAAACTGTGGACCCGCGCTGGATGGAAACCTTCGATACGATCTATTGCGGGGACCCGCGGTTCAGCGACGTGCCGATGATGAATATCTGGCGGTCGCAGGATACGTATACGGACCACATGGTCCGGCAGTTCGAATTCAACGGGCTGCCGCTGCGGCGGATCGACAATTGCGGTTTTATGACGGGCACGACGGGGACTTGCTATTACCGCGCGGACAATGCCTGGAAGGGCATGATGATCCTGCAGCTGGCGCGCTCCGGGTGGATGAACGTCTATCATGGGAATATGGAGCTGGTCGACGGGGCGTTTTTCCACAAGGCCCAAACATTGTATACCGGTCTACAGCGGTATGGGATGTGTAGCACCTTTGGCGCGATCCCGGGGACCGGGGAGCCTTATGGGTTTGCAGCGGAAGGGGCCAACGGGAGCGTTTTCACGGTGGTGAATCCGTCGCAGGCGGTGGCGAGCGTCGAGCTTCCGCTGCAAGAGGCTTCCGGCGGCCGGGTGTTGTACACCGATGGGGGATTCAAACCTACGGTATCGGGGCGCACATTGAGGCTCGGGCCGGAACAATTGGTGGTCGTGGGATATGGGGCGTATGCCTCGTTCGATTTGGGCGTCGACGAGACCATCCGGGTGGCGACCTCCATCGAGCCGGTACCGGTGACGTTTGTGGCGGCGGGGGCCAACGGAATCCGCGCGACCTTTACGCCGCCGGCAGGCAAACATATTCGCATCCTCTTTCAGCAATTCGGCGCCGACGGCTATCCCCGCCGCTCGTGGGGCGGCGCGCCGCCGGATGGGAAAAAGATGGACGCGTTCCTGCAGCTGCGCGTTACGCGGAACGGCGCTGCCGTGCCGTTCCGCAAAGAGTACGACAAAATGATCTGGAGCGGTCTCTCGTGGGGCGCCGGGGAGGTCGCGCCGGTGACGGGGCCGTTAACGGTTGAGTGCCGGTCGACGGAGGTCGAGCCGCTTACGCTGAAGGCATGGGTGTACGGCGTAACCTATTGAAGCGTGCAATCCGTGGTCGAGAACGAAATCATTATCGCGTCCCCCGCATTATAGGGCTCGGAGCTGAAATTGTAGGTCCCGATACCGCTGATCGTTAACTCCTGTACCGTGTAGCCGGCGATGTCGAGACAGGCGTACCCGCTGGCGCCGCCCGCGGGGCCGAGGGTAAAGCTTACATTGGATCCAACAGGAGCGGGACCTGTATGGGTACCCGATTCGGAGTGCATCGATTCCAGGGGTGCGGTAAAGGTGAACCCGTCGATGCCCGACAAGGCCGTGACCTTGGCGCCCAGGCCGTCGTAGATGTATACGCTTCCGTTGAAGGGGCGATGTATGCCGGCCGTCGGCTTATTGATGTACCTGGACACGGGGGCGAACGCCACACAGGCGAGAACGGAGGCAGCAAATAGGATAGCTTTCATTTTGATAAGTTTTCCTTAATATAAGGACTTTTACCGAACTTATCAAGTACCCGCGGCGCCGCGCTCCCGGTAATTACCGTGCGGCTGTAAAAATATCGACCTTCCTGCTGGTGGGTTTGAGCCTCATCAACGCTGCATAAATCGCTGCCAGGTCCTCCCGGGTCATCCCGCCGTATCGCGTCCAGGGCATAATGGTGTTGAATTCGCCCCGCTTTACCGCCGGGGGCACATAACCGCTGTCAGCCATGGCTCGGAAGCGGCTGACGAATTGGTCCCGGGTCCAGGCGCCGATGCCTGACTTCATATCGGGCGTAATATTGGCGGAACGGAGGATGAAACCGTCGGGTGATTTGAACTCCCTTCCCCCGGAATAGGCGAGCGAAAGATCGAGCTGACCCTTCTCGGCGGGTGTATGGCATTCGATACAGGCGCAGGCGTTCAACAGGTACGCGCCACGGGCGAGGGTATCGCCGGCGGCCGGCGCGGAGTGCGGGTCCGCCTTTCGGGGTATCGTGCCGAGGATGAAATTCATCGGGAAATCCGCCACCGACGCCGGTACCGAATGGTCGATCGAAGGCAACGTCCGGAGGTACGCGATAATACACTTGATATCCTCGGGGTCCATTTTGCCGTATTCGGCATAAGGCATCACCGGAAAAAGGGCTTTACCTTCTTTGGTCACGCCGGTGGTGATCACCCGGAACAATTCGCCGTCGGTATAGCGGCCGATACCGGCGGGCGTGATGTTTTTCGCGTAGAAGATACCGGGGAACCCCAACGACCGGTCGAAGGTCTCGCCGCCCTGGCCTTCCGTTCCCGGAACGAGCGGTCCCGATAACCGGCCCATATCGCGGCTGGAATGACAATCCATGCACACGGTCACATAGTT
>NZ_DATJIY010000001.1:0-24699 GCF_035492835.1 Dinghuibacter sp. | reverse complement strand
GGCCCTGGTGATCACGATGCTCGTCGCCGCCGCGAAAGCCCAACAAGTCTACACCCCCGACAACGGAAACGGCACCTTCACCAACCCCCTCCTGTGGGGCGACTGGCCCGACCCCGACGTCATCAGGGTAGGGGACGACTTCTACCTGGTTTCCACCAGCATGCACTACGTGCCGGGCAGCCCTATCCTGCATTCAAAAGACCTGGTGAACTGGGAAATGGCCGGCTACGCCTTGGATCGTTACAACGAAGACCCACGCTATGACATGAAGGGGGGCGCCCTGTACCTCAACGGTTCCTGGGCGAATACCCTCCGCTACCACCACGGGAAATTCTATGTCGGCTTTTGCACGCCCAACGGCCTCGGCGCGCAAGGCCATTTTTCGATGTGTGTCGCCGACGACGTGCGAGGCCCCTGGAAGCGGACCATCTTCCCGGAATACCTGTACGACCCTGGTCTGTTCTTCGACGACGACGGCAAGGTCTACGTCGTCCACGGCCAGGGTACAATATACCTCACCGAGCTCAACAGCGACGCCCTTTCTGTAAAGTCGCCGCGCGTGAAGATATGGAGCACCGGCTTCGACAGCGACGGCGTGCCCGGTCATAGCTTCGGCATGGAAGGATCGCATGTGTACAAGATCGACGGCTGCTATTACATCACCTGCCCCGCGGGTGGAACCGAAGGATGGCAAATCTGTCTGCGCAGCAAGAGTATTTACGGCCCCTACGAATACAAGACGATCGTCCACGATGACGGCTCCTACCCGCCGAATGGCCTTCACCAGGGCGGCATGGTGCAACTCAAAAACGGCACGTGGTGGTTCATCATCATGCAGGACCGCGGTCCCATCGGCCGCGTCCCTCACCTGGAGCCCGTCGTCTGGAAGGACGGCTGGCCCATGCTCGGCCGCGACGGCAACGGCAAAGGTGTCGTCACCTATCCCAAACCCGACGTAGGCAAATCTTATCCCATCCGCGTTCCCGCGACCTCCGACGGGTTCGACAGCCCCCGCCTGGGCCTCCAGTGGCAATGGAACCACAACCCGGACAACCGCAAATGGTCGCTGGCCGAGCGTCCCGGGTACCTCCGGCTACACGCCGGTTTCGCGCCCGACCTCACGATGGCCCGCAATTCCCTGACCCAACGCGTGCAGGGGCCTCAATCGTCCGGCACCGCCGAAGTCGACATAAAGAACATGAGGGACGGTGACATCGCCGGCGTGGCCGTATTCGAAAAACCCTACGCCTTTATCGGCATCGGACAACGGAACGGCGCCCGCCGCCTCCTGATGGTCCTCGATGGGCGTGTAATCGACAGCCTTCCCATACGACAATCCACGATATGGCTGCGCGCCTATGCCACCGACAAGGGCTTCATCGCAACGTTTTCCTACAGCCTCGACGGCAAACGGTACAAAAGCTTCGGCAGCCCATTGCCCATGCAGCTCGGCCTCGACTGGACCGCCAACCGGTTCATGCTATTCAACTATAACACGCAACAAACCGCCACCCCGGGCTTCGTCGATGTCAACTGGTTTCACTTCTCCGGCGCCCCCGAACCATAGGCATCTCCCCGGAAGTTATTATCTTCAACCCAATGCCCGACTCCTTCCTCACCTTCGAAAAGTTCACCGACCCTGCCCTCGCCGCCGCGATCGCCGGAGAGCTCGAGGCCCATGGCATCCCCGCCAAGGTCGTCGACGACAAACCGGTATTTGACGCCAGCTTTGCCAACACCCACTACGAAGCGACCGCCCTGTTACAGGTGGCGCCCGCCGACTTCACCCGGGCCCGTAAGGTCCTCGAAGACTTCTACCAGTCACAATTGAGCCACCTCGACCCGGATTACTACCTGTTTTCCTTTACCGATGGGGAGCTGACGAACGTCATCCAACACCCCGACGAATGGAGCCCGCTGGACTACGCCCTGGCCAAACAACTCCTCGCCCAACGCGGAAAGCCCGTCACCGGTGAACAAGAGGCAACCATCCGGCAACAAAGGATACACACCCTGGCCAAACCCGAAAAAATGCACCTCGGCTGGGTCATTATCGGATACTGCGCCGCCCTCACCGGTGGCATCCTGGGTTTGATCCTAGGTTACGTGCTGATAGCCGCAAAAAAAACGTTACCCAACGGCCAGCGCGTCCACGTCTATACGGCAAAAGAGCGGCAGCAGGGCCGGATTATCCTTCTGGTCACCTTAGCGTGCTTTGTCCTATGGGTATTGACCGGCCGCACCTGGATGACCGTGCTCTTCTACTGGACGCCGTCCCTGTTTTAGGCGTTGCCCATTGCGCGCTGCCCGCCGCCCATAGATCACCAAAAATGGAGCAACTCTTTGTGGTATACCACGCCTTGGGTCTCCCGTATCACTAACTGATAGAACCCAAAAGCCAGTCGCCCCGTCTCCAGCCTCACGCTGGTCCCGGTCAGCACCTTCTCCAGCACCAGCCGACCCATGGCATCGTATAGCATTACGGTAGCGGCCGGCTCCTCCTTCCCTTCTTCAGCGCTCCGCTGGATGACGAGCCAGTCGGCAAATGGGTTGGGATAGACGACCCAGACCGGCGGCTTGTCAAAGAACAGATGCCTGATGTCGCTGGTTTGCGTGCTGTTGTCCACATTCACGAGAACCAGCCGGTAAGAATCGGCGCCCACTAAAGGAGCCTCGTCGGTGAAGGAATAGTGCCGGAACCCATCGCTGCTACCCGCTGCGGCGACCACGCCGATGCTGTCCCAGCCCGACGTCTCCGTGGATCTTTCCACCACAAATCGCTGGCTGCCCAGCTCGGACGTCGTCTCCCACGAAAGCACCGCCCGGGTGTTGTTTTCCGCCACCGCCCGGAAGTTCAGCAGCCTGGAATGCGGTGAAGCAAAAAGGGCTAGGACTTCCAGGTTATAGTACCCCTCCAGGAGGAAGGTGTCCTTCCCGGTAACGGCGCTGGTAAATTGCGTGGGACGATCCAGCACGCTACTACCCCAATGGACGCCATCGGCGGACCACAACAGATAACCTTGCTGCGGGTAGTCATGGTTGTCGATGGAGCTTATAAAGTGCCCGTGGCTGTAGAATACGGAGGAGAAATTGAACGCTTGCACGCTGGCTGGAATGCCATAAAGGGTATCCAGGATGATGTTATAGGTGTTGGTGGTAGGATCGGTCAATATTTCGGTCCACGGCATCATCTGGGGCGTCTGGTCCACATCGGTGCTGATCACGCCGAACAAATAAAACCTGGCGCTGTCGGCATCATAGGCAATGTCGGCGATGAACGGTGCATTACCCCCGACATAAGTAGTACCATAGCTGCTCCCGTCGGTGGAATACAAGAGGATGCCATTGGAACCGATCACGTAGAATTCGCCGTTCAGGAAGTGGGCCCTTAAAGCGGTGCCGAAGGGCACCGGCGCGGGAAGCTGCCGCGGGCCGGGCGAATAGGTTGGGATAGCGGAGGGCGACCAGGTAAGCCCGTCCGTGCCATAAAACAACGAGTCGGTTTCCGAAAAAGGGCCATTCGACGCCCATGCGATATAATGACCATTACCGTAAGACATACCCATGAACGCGTGTCCGGACGCCCCCCTGTCCGTCCAGGTGTGCCCATCGGCCGATGTGTAGGTTTTGGTACCGATCGCCCAGAACTGCGTGCCGTCGTATATAAGCCCCTGCGCGCCCGGAGCCGTATACGCGAGCGTCCAGCTCGCGCCATCGGTCGAGCCATACAGATAGCTCGCGTCCGCGGTCACGCTAAGCTTTACATAGTTCCGGCCATTAGTGGCCAGATAGGCGGCGTTGCTACCCGCGATGGCATAATGCAGCCCATCCGTCGATACAGCCATGGGGCCGGCCCCGGCGCCGTCAAAGAGGAAATACCGGTGGTTAAAATAAGCTCCGTGGGCGGGTTCGCTCAGCACGGTGCGATAAGCGGGGCCAAAACGGATACCGTCCTCGGAAGCCGACACCCGAACCGCATCGACCGTGTCGTTGCGAAAACTGGATATATAGACGCGCGTGTCGTCTCCAAATACGTCATAGCACTCTCCGGCGGTCGGCGACACCGCAATAGGGGACCAGTGGCGCAGGTCGGTGCTGACCAGCGATGAATCGTTGCTAAACAAATAGAACCGTCCGCGCGCAAACCCGAAGTTGAAAGACAAACGGGAACTATCCGCCGTCCATCCCCCCGCCGAGCTGTCATAGAGCGTGGCCGGAACGTCGGCCGTCACCACCAGGTGGCCATTACCGTAATAGACGCCGTTGAAGTGCGCCGTGGGGTTCCCGATACCCGTTGTCCTTTTGGTCCAGGTCAAACCGTCGGGGGAGGAAAGAAAGGTCGCGGAGTCGCCCACCGCATAAAAAAGCCCGTGAAGATAGCGCACGGCGCCGATGTTCCGAGTGGTGCCCGAAGCCGCGCGTGTCCACGTCGAAAGGTCCGCCGACGTATATATCCGGCCGCTGTCCGACGTCACGACCCAACGGCCGGCGCCAAAGGCGATGGATACGTTCTGGAAAAAGTCGGCCAGGACGGAATCCGGTCCCAACGGAGGGCTGGCCGTCTCCGACCATTGGAGCCCGTCGCGTGAAGTATACAGACGCGCAGGGTGTTTCATACACGCCACAAAAAGCCCCTTACCATAAATCACTTGTCTGAAAACGGCGTTGTTGGTGTCGGGTAAACCCTCCCGGACGGTTACCAGGGGAGTCGGCCCCTGGGCGCGGATCGTTCCACCCGCAAAAAAAGTCAGAACAGCGGTCAGCAAAACAACTGAACGCCAAGTGCGTAGCATAGGTTTCATGGTTAGTCATTAAGTTAATGGTATTACTTAATGTACAAAAAAACCATGAGATTCCGCGGTTATCTCGGATTATCTTTCAAGGCCTTATCTATTTGTGTATTCAACAGCTGGTACAAAGCATCGGTGCCTGACGAGGAAGCCCGTCCAAACAGCACAAACGATACCCGCCCACGATGATCTGTAATGATCGTACACGGATACAGCGACACCTTCTTTAGCGAATCGACAATCGACCGGTTCAAAGACACCTGCTTGAACTCAAACGGATGGGACGACAGAAACAAACGAATCCGCTCGGGCGAATCCCAGCTGATCCCCACGAACCGAACATGGCTGTCCTTGTACGCGGCCGCCACCCTGTTGAGCGTGGGGATCTCCGCCGCGCAGGGCGGACACGCCGCGAACCAGAAGTTGTATACCACGACTTGTCCCGAATCCGGCGGCGGCAAAGCATGCCCGTCGATGGTCGTCAGCGTCCCCGGATTGAACGCCGTCCCGAAATACCCCACATACGACGCCGTTACCCCCGCGCTATCCGTAAAGACGAATTTCCGCCCGTTATCCGTCAACGTGTGCGACTGCGCCCACACCACCAACGGCAGGAGGAGCGATAGCAACGCCCCGGACAAACGCTTCTTACCCATGCTTCGGAGCCTTTATGGCAAACACGACCGCATACCGCCCGACAAAACCCGTTTGCAACCGCCGCGGAATCTGCAACGTCGACCCCGAAAAAGGAATCCGGACGCCATTCAAGGTAACGGTAGACCCCGGTGCAATGGTGAACCCCTCTAGCGTAATCGTCGCCGGTAGCGAAACCGTATCTACCTTATCCGGTGACAGATAAAATGCATACACCGTCGAGCTGTCGGCCGACCGCGTATAGAACAGCCTGTCGTGCCCGTAGGGCGCCATCATCCGCGACCCATAGATGGCCGACCCGTTGACCGACATCCACGACCCGATGTCCCGCAGCCGCGCATACGCGACGGTGTCAAAATCACCCGCCGGGCTCGGCCCGATGTTTAGCAGGAAGTTCCCGCCCCAGGCCACGATCCGGATCAGCGTATGGATCAGCTGAGACGACGGTTTGTAATGGTCTCCCGGCACATAGCTCCAGCTGTCCCCCATGGTCATACACGTTTCCCAGGGGTAGGAGAGGGGATGATCGGGCACCGATTGCTCGGGCGTCCGGTAGTTCTCGTACGGCCCGCCCACGGCGCGGTCGACGACGATCAGACCGGGTTGGAGCCCGCGCGCCATCGAGGAGATATGCGCCATGTCGATGTCCTGGTTGTAGTGGGGCGGCTTATTCGCCGCATCCGGACACACCCAACCTCCGTCCAGCCAAAGGATATCCATACGGCCATAGCCGCTCATAAGCTCCTTGATCTGGTTATAGGTATAGTCTTTAAAAGCCTGCCAGCGGGCCGGATACTTAGCCGGGTCATAGTTGACGTTGCGGTTGAGCGGCGGGAAATAGGACCACCAGTAATCATTACTGTGCCAGTCCGGTTTTGAAAAATACGCCCCAATGCCAAATCCCTGCGTCCGGAACGCTTTGAACACCTCCAAAGCGACATTGGCCCGCGGCGATGAAGAGAACGGCGTATGCGGCGACGTCACCTTATAGTCCGTCTCGTGCGTATCGAACATACAAAACCCGTCGTGGTGCTTGGTGGTAAACACGACATACCGCATCCCCGCCGCCCAGGCCGCGGAGGCCCAGCGGGTCGGATCGAAGGACGTGGGATTAAACGTCGTCTGCAGGTTTTCGTAGGCCTTCTTATAGGAGAAATAGTCGTTAGCATAAGGGCCGCGCCGCTGCGTCCACCCTTCGTCCTCCGGGCAGATACTCCAGCTCTCCACCACGCCCCATTCGCTATACGGCCCCCAGTGCATCAGCAACCCGAATTTCAGGTCCTGCCACCAGGCAATTTTGTGTTGCACCGCCGTATCGGTGGGCGGAACATAAGGCCCCTCCTGAGCAAACGCAAAGGCCGGAACCAGCAAGAGCAAGCAGAGTAGTCTCATTGGAATATTTGTTTTGCATAATTTACGCGCCACCTCTTCAGCAGCTTCTCCTGCGAAGCCCTCGCCCGCGCCAGGAACGAATCATAATTCTTTACCGCCCGCGGCGTCCAGTCCACCTCCGCCAGCGCCAGCGCCCGCGGATACACCATATACTCCACGTAGTCCGACGTCTTCATATATTCCGTCCACACGTTTCCCTGCGCGCCCAGCACATACGAAGCCAAATCCGGCGTAATAGAAGGCCCGACGGGTTCATAGCCATACACCGTATCCACCGGCAGGAACCCCCCGATGGCCAGCGGCTCTGTAGACGGCGACGCCTGGTAGTGGTCGAAGTACATCCACTTCCCCGGCGTCATAATCACGTCGTGGTGTTGCTGCGCCGCCGCGATACCGCCCTGTTCCCCGCGCCAGCTCATGACCGTGGCGTTCGGCGACAGCCCGCCTTCCAGGATCTCATCCCAGCCGATGATGCTGCGTCCCTTGCTGTTGACGTACTTTTCGATCCGCTGGATGAAGTAGCTCTGGAGCTCCTCCTCGTTTTTGAGACCGAGGTCCTGCATCCGCTTCTGGCATTTCGGACACGTTTTCCAACGGACCTTGGGGCACTCGTCCCCGCCGATATGGATGTAATGAGACGGGAAGAGGGTCATCACTTCGTCCAGGACGTTTTCTATAAAAGAAAAAACGGAGTCGTTCCCCGCGCAATAGACGTCGTCATACACCCCCCAATGCTCGCCAACGGCATACGGCCCCCCGGTACAGCCCAGGTAAGGATACGACGCCAGCGCCGCCAGCGCGTGCCCCGGCATTTCGATCTCGGGGATCACGGTGATGTGCCGCAACGAAGCATAGCGAACGACATCCCTGATCTCGTCCTGCGTATAAAACCCGCCGTACGGAACCCCGTCGCCCACAAACGGGTCGAGGTGTTTTTCCACTTCGGTCTGCGCGCGTTGCGAACCCACCGACGTCAGCAACGGATACTTCTTGATCTCGATCCGCCACCCCTGGTCCTCGGTCAGGTGCCAGTGAAAGGTATTGTACTTGTAGTGGGCCATGAGGTCGATGTACTTCTTGACAAAGGACGCGGGGAAAAAGTGCCTCCCCACATCCAGGTGCAACCCCCGGTAGGCAAAACGCGGCGCGTCCTCAATCGACACCAGCGGCACCTCCAGCGAGCTCCCGCTGTCCGGGAGTATCTGGATGAGGCTTTGCAACGCATAAAAAACACCCGCCGCCGTGCGACCCTCGATCCGCACGCCCTTCGCGCTCACGTCCAGGTAATATGCCTCGTCGCTCGTCAAACCCGACGACGTGGTGCCAAGCGTAATGGCGCCGGCTCCCGCACGCGTGCTCACCGGCAGCCGGAAGCCATAATACTGCTGCAGGTAGTCGTTCAGATACGTAGCCTCTGCCGACAAGGAAGCGTCGCGCACCACCAGGCGGGTGGCAGGCGTCAAAACAAAGCTACCGTCGTGCTCGGTCACCGACACCGGCTCCGGCACGATATTCACCCGGTGCTGCGCGGAAGCGCGAAAACAAATAAAAACAGAAAGGACGATCAGGGTCTTCTTCATAAGAACTTATTGTAAAACCGGTAAAATAATCGAAGAGCTGTGATAGATACGGATCGTCGACTTGACAAAGTCGCTGTCGGCCGCGTGATAGATGTCCACGAACTGTTGCGGGTTCCGGTCCACCAACGGGAACCAGGTGCTCTGTACCTGCACCATGATCCGGTGCCCCGCCTTGAAGGTATGCGCCGCGTCGGGCATGGTGTAGCGCACGGAAGTCACTTCCCCCGGCTTAAAGGCTACGGGCTCCGCAAAACTCTTGCGAAAGCGTCCGCGCATCACTTCCCCTCGGACCAGCATTTGATAGCCGCCCATGGGGTAATGCGTCCCATTGCCGACAAACGACGAAGGGTACTGGAAGTCATCGGGAAACACGTCGATCAGCTTCACGATATAATCCGCGTCCGTCGTCGAAATGCTGGTTTGCAAATCGGCCACGATCGGCCCCGCGATCGTCAAATCGCTCGTCAGCGGCGCCGTCTCGTACACCAGCACGTCCGGCCGCCGCGCCGCAAACCGCTGGTCATCGGTCATATATTCCCGCGTCCGGTGGAAGTGCACGTCCTCGGTATAGGGCACCGGCTTGGCGGGATCGCTGACGTATTCGTCATAACCCGAAGACGCACCGTCAAACGACAACCCGCCAGACCCCGCCAAATACAACCGGCGCTCCGAAAATGCCGGAGGCCACGCCGCGAGCTGATGCCACGTATTTTCCCCCGTAAAAAACACATTCGCCCGCGCCAAGGTATCCGTGCCGTTATTCAAGTAGTGCTGAAAGAACTTAAACTCGATATTCTTCTCATAGTACTCCGCCGTATTACTCCCAAACCGGGCATTCCCCAGGAACCACCCGTTCCCCGAAGCCCATTCCCCGTGGTACCACGGTCCCAGCACCAGCCGGTTGTCGGTGCCGCGACTCTGCGTGGCGATGGCCTTGTACACGTTCTGCGCCCCAAAGCAATCCTCCGCGTCAAACAATCCGCCCACTTCCATCATCGCCGGCTTGACGTCCGTCAGGAACTGCCGGTCGTTCCGCGCCCGCCAAAAGGCGTCGTAGTTGGGATGCGCATAGAGGTCCTTCCAGAAGGCCACGCTATCCCCCATCAGCGCCGCGAAGTGCGCCAGCGAGCCGGTCTTCAGGTACAAATCGTAGTTATCATCGCTTTGAAAACGGATCCCGCGCGGTCTGACCGTCGTCGGTTTTGGCCGCGGCAATCCAAAGGACGTATAGAACGAAAACCCGTCCATGATAAAAAACGCCCCGTTGTGGTGAAAGTCATCCCCCTGGAACCAGTCCGTCACCGGCGCCTGCGGCGACACCGCCTTCAAAGCGGGGTGTCCCGAGAGCGCCGCCATGGTGGAATAAAAACCCGGATAGGAAATGCCAAACACCCCGACGCGCCCGTTGTTCCCCGGGACGTGCTTCACCAGCCAGTCGATGGCGTCGTAGGTGTCGCTGGCCTCATCCGTTTCGGTACCCTTCTTATGCGGATTATACGGCCGGATATCCACGAACTGCCCCTCGCTCATCCAGGCGCCGCGTACATCCTGTGTCACGAAGATGTACCCCTCGCGGGCATACTGCATCAGGTAACCCCGGTAGTAACGCCCGCTGTAGGCCTCCAGACCGTAAGGCGCGCAGGAGTAAGGCGTACGCGTCATCAGGATAGGGTGGTTCGCCCCCGCGGAGTCGACCGGCATGTACACCGACGTGAACAACCGTATCCCATCCCGCATCGGGATATAATACTCGTGCTTGACGTAGTGCTCCCGGAACCAGGCGGAGTCCGCGGAGTGATCCTGCGCCATGGCCACGCCCGGCAGCAGTAACAACAAAAAAAGATAGTTTCTCATGTATGTGGTGTTTATGGCAAATCCGGTATAAAAGGCAAGACGATCCTGGAGTCCCCGTAAATACGAATCTCCGACCGCACAAAGTCGCTGTCCGCCGCATGGTAAATGTCCACAAACCGCTGCGGGTTCCGGTCAAACAACGGGAACCAGCTGCTTTGTACCTGGACCATGATCCGGTGTCCCTTTTTAAACACATGCGCCACGTCATTCAACGTGAACGGCACGGAAGTCCCCAAACCCGGCGTAAACGCCAGCGGCGCCGAAAAGCTCCGCCGGTAACGCCCGCGCATAATATCCCCCCGCACCAGCATCTGGTATCCCCCCATCGGGTACCGTACCGCCGTATCCCGGAAGTCATCCGGGTACACATCGACCAGCTTCACCACGAAGTCCGCATCCGTGGTCGAAATCGAGACGCTCAAGTCTACCTGCACCGGCCCCCCCACGCGAAAATCGGAAGCCAGCGGCTCTGTTTCATACACCAGCACATCCGGCCTTCGCGCCGCGAACCGCTGGTCGTCGTCCATGTATTCGCGCGTGCGGTCGAAACCCACGTTTTCGGTATACGGCACGGGCCGCGCCGGATCGCTCACATATGAGGCGTACCCCGAATCGGGCGAAACGCCCAGTCCCCCGAAAGACTGCAGGTACATCGGCATGGGCGTCGAGACCGGAGGCCACGCCGCCAGCTTATGCCACTCGTTTTCCCCGGTGAAAAACACGTTCACCCGCGCAGGCGTATCCACCCCGTCGTTGAGGTAATGCTGAAAGAACGGAAACTCGATCGAATCCTGGTAATACGCCGCCGTATTGCTCCCGAACCGTATATGACCCAACCCGAACGCCGGTCGCGGCGATGACCACTGTCCATGGTACCAGGGCCCCAGCACAAAGTCGCCGCCGGCAGCCTCGTGCACGTGCAACGTCCCCCACAGGTCCTCTGCGTCGAACAACCCACCGGCCACGAGCAACGCCGGATGCGCCCCGGCCAGGTACCGTCTGTCATCCCGCGCCGCCCACCACGCATCATAATTCGGATGCGCATACAACGAGTCCCAGAACGCCACGCTATCCCCGAGCATCGTCGCGAAATGCGGCAGGGCGCCGGTGCGCAAAAACAGGTCATAACTGTCATCGCTCCGGAAGTCAAAGGCTTTGTGAAATGATGTCGTCAGGCTGGGCCGCGGGTAACCCATCATGCTGTAGAAGCTGAACGCATCCATCAGGCAAAACGCCCCGTTGTGGTGCAGGTCGTCCCCCATGAACCAGTTTGTCACGGGGGCCTGCGGGCTGACCGCCTTTAGCGCCGGGTGGCCCGAGAGCGCCGTCATCGCCGCATAGAACCCTGGATAAGACACACCCAGCGCGCCTACGCGTCCGTTGTTGCCGGCCACGTTGTGCACCAGCCAGTCGATGGTATCATACGCATCCGACGCCTCGTCGACCGAGGCACCCGCCGTATAGGGTCTTATATCCTCGAAAATACCCTCGCTCATAAAGGCGCCGCGGACATCCTGGAAGACCAGGATATACCCCGCCCGGATAAACCGATGCCAAAACGACCCCCCCAGCGCTTCATTAAGGGCCGCTCCGTATGGCGCCGCGGAATACGACGACCGCATCAGCAACATCGGGTGATGCGCGCCGCTATCGACCGGATAATAAATCTGTGTGAACAACCGCACCCCGTCCCGCATCCGCACATACGCTTCCCGCTTGACATAGTGCGCGCGCACCCAGCCCAAATCCTGGGCAAAGGCGGACGAGGAGAAAATCAGGCAGAGCAAAGCCAGGCAGATTCTCATGCGGAAGCAATTGGAGGCTAAATGTAAGGGAAAGCCTCCATACTCCTACCATTCAAACGTATGCACAACTTCCCAATGTGCCCCTTCCAGCTGGAGCAGGGAAAAGGACGCTGCCTTAAAGGACGCTTCGTACGACAGTGGCCCGAAGTGCGCCCAGGCTGCCGGGAAGTCGGTTTCGGACAAATCCCGGTTGGCGATCGTCACGTGCGCGTAGAACGCCTTGGAGTCGTGGCGGATACCCAAGGAAGGGTGCGCGGCCAGGTGTTCCTCCAGCAGCGCCTTCAAAGCCGTCAGCCCCTCGTTTGGAGCCACCGGCACAAAAATCACCGCCGACCCGAAGTGGTCGAACCCGTGCAGCTCCAGGTCCAGGGGCTCGACAGCCGGCTTGAACGCCGTCAACGTCTCCACCAGGTCATCCTCCAACCGTTTCTCCATCAGGAACGACGGCACCAGCGTAATGTGCGCCGGCGACTTCAGCGCCGCCTTGCACCCGAAACGATCCCGCATATAGACCTTATGCGTATGGACCTCCTCGTCGACAAAAGGCGGGCAGACGATCGCAATGTAATAGAGTTGTTTGGACATCTCAGTTCACCTTGGTGATCTTCATGATGTTCGTCGGAAGGTGCTGGTCGACCGGGGTGGAACCCGTATTCACCACCACGTCCCCGGGGTTGATGAACCCGCGGCCCTTGAGGATGTTGATCTGGTCGGTAATGATGTCGTCCAGGCTCGTTTCCTCGTTATAGAAAAAGGCCCTTACGCCCCAGCTCAGTGACAGCTGGTTGACGAGGTGCTCTTTCTTGGTAAACACATACAGGGGCGATTTCGGCCGGTAGCTGGAGAGGATCCATCCGGTATACCCGCTTTGCGTCATCCCTATGATCGCGTCCGCGTGTACGTCCCGCGCGCTTTTACAGGCGTTGTAGCACACCGCGTCACTCAGGAACGAAGGTGAATGGGGTTGGGGCTTGAGGTCCTCTTCGCGGTTGTACCGGTATTCGGTGCGCTCGACTTCGAGGATGATCTTTTTCATGGTCTCCACCACCAGGGCGGGGTGTTGGCCCATGGCGGTCTCGCCGCTCAGCATGACCGCGTCCGTGCCTTCCAGCACCGCGTTGGCCACGTCGGTTATTTCACTGCGGTTGGGCTTGACCCTGTCCATCATCGACTCCATCATCTGCGTAGCCACGATCACCGGTTTGGCGCGGTGGATACACTTACGGATAATGTCGCGCTGCGCCATCGGGACCTTTTCCACCGGGAGCTCGACCCCGAGGTCGCCGCGGGCTACCATAATCCCGTCGGATTCCAGGATGATATTGCGGAGGTCGGTCATGGCCGAGGGCATTTCGATCTTGGCCATGATCTTGATGGTGCTGTTCTTTTCGTTGACGCGCCGGCGGAGGTCGATCATATCCTCTGCCTTACGGACAAAGGAGAGCGCGACCCAGTCCAGCTCCTGGGCGATGATAAACTCCAGGTCGGCGATGTCCTTTTCGGTCATGGCCGGCAGGGAGATCACGGTGTCGGGCAGGTTTACGCCCTTTTTCGGCAACAAGGTGCCGCCATAATTGACGACGACCTTTACGTCCCCGTTGGCTTCGATCGACGTAACCTCCACTTCCAGCTTCCCGTCGTCGATCAGTATCTTTTCACCCACCTTTACATCGTTGTGGAGGTTGGGGTAGGAGACGTAGATACGCTCCTTGTTGCCCACCACCTTTTGCGTGGACGTGAAGGTCAGGATGTCCCCCTTATTGATCACCATGGAGCCGCCCTCGATGTCGCCCACGCGGAGCTTGGGCCCTTGCAGGTCCCCCAGGATGGCGATGTTGTACGGTTCGGTCTTGTTGATCTTCCGGATGTATCCTATGATATTGGCCTTGTCTTCCTGGCTCCCGTGGGAGAAATTCAACCGGAAGACGTTGACGCCGGCCTTGACCAGCTCCAGCAGTTTGTCGTAGGTATCGCAAGCAGGCCCGACAGTGGCCACGATCTTGGTTTTGTGGAAAGTGTGCTCTATGCCTGCTTTTTGATCCATATCCTGGTGCAGGTACTTCGAGACGGCTTTTGACATAAGGTTGGTTTATGAGGGTTTTAGCTCGCGAGGATTTTTACGATCTTGAGCCACTCCTTGTCTATCTTTTGTTTCGCTTTCACGGCCAGGTCCAGCGGCGTGTAGTGCAAGCGGTTGTTGATGATGCCGATCATGACGTTGTGCCGGCCTTCCATCAGCGACTCCACCGCGGCATAGCCCAGCCGGCTGGCCACCAGGCGATCGATACAGGAGGGGGATCCCCCGCGTTGGATGTGCCCCAGGATACAGACCCGGGTGTCCATGTCCGGAAGGCGCTGGCGCACCACCTTGGCGACTTCCTCGGCACCGCCGAATTCGTCGCCTTCGGCCACGACGATGAGGTTGACGAGCTTTTTACGCCGCTGTTTGTCTTCCAGGGACGCAATCAGGTCTTCGATATTGGTCTTTGCCTCGGGGATCAGGATGTTTTCCGCTCCCGTGGCGATCCCGCTGTGCAGGGCGATGTACCCGGAATCCCGGCCCATCACCTCTATAATAAACAAACGGTCGTGGGCATCCGCAGTATCCCTGATCTTGTCGATGGCTTCCACCGCCGTGTTGACAGCGGTGTCAAAACCGATCGTAAAATCCGTCCCGGCCATATCCTTGTCGATGGTGCCGGGGAGACCGATACAGGGGATGTCGAATTCGGTGGCGAACTTCTGCGCGCCCCGGAAGGAACCGTCCCCGCCGATGACCACCAGTCCTTCGATCCCGTGTTTGCGGAGGTTATTATAGGCCTTTTCCCGGCCCGGGAACTCATAAAACTCTTTGCAGCGCGCGGACTTGAGGATCGTGCCCCCGCGTTGGATGATATTGGCGACGCTACGGGAGTGCATCGGGACGATGTCGTCGTCGATCATGCCCATGTAGCCCCTTGTGATACCGAAAACTTCCAGGTTATTGTACAAGCCCGTTCTCACCACTGCCCGGATAGCGGCGTTCATACCGGGGGAGTCGCCCCCCGACGTCAAAACACCAATCTTTGTGACCTTTTTCTCCATTAATATTTTTTATTTTGCCTTTCGGGCGCCCAAAAATAAGGATTTGCCATTAATTCCTTGCATATGAGATTTGCCTTACATCTAACCATTATCAGCATGACGTTATCTGCCTCACTGTCGGCACAGATACCCTATCCGCAGACACCCGTTCGTCCCGTCACCGACGACTATTTCGGCACCAAAGTGATCGACAACTATCGCTGGCTCGAGGACGACAACAGTGACGAAACCAAAGCCTGGGTTGAATCCGAGAACAAGGTGACCCACGACTACCTGTCCGGGATCCCTTACCGGGACAAGGTACACGCGCGTATCGAATCTTTGTACAACTATCCGAAATACAGCTCGCCCTTTGCCAAGTCGGGTTGGTATTACTTCTATAAAAACGACGGTCTGCAAAACCAAAGCGTCCTCTACCGTCAAAAGGGCCCGGACGGCACGCCGGAGGTGTTTTTCGATCCCAACAAGCTCTCTTCCGACGGCACCGTGGCGCTCAACAACGTCTCGTTTTCAAAAAACGGGAAGTACGCAGCCTACTCGATCGCGCGGTCCGGCAGCGACTGGGAAGAAGCCTATATAAAGGACGTCGTCACCGGCCAGGACCTCGCCGATACCCTGCGCTGGCTCAAATTCACCGGTCTGTCCTGGCTGGGCGATGAAGGCTTTTATTACAGCCGCTATCCAACGCCCGATGAAAAGACCAAAATGGTTAACCAGAACCAGTTCCATACGGTATATTACCATCAGATCGGTACGCCGCAGACGGATGACGTGCTGGTATATGCCGACAAGGACCACCCGCTCCGCACCGTCGGCGCTTTTACGACCGAAGACAACCGCTTCCTGTGTCTGTCGACTTCCGAAGGCACCAGCGGCGCCGAACTGATGGCCAGGGATCTATCCGGGGGGGAAAAGGATTTTTCGCTCGTTATTCCGGGCTTCGCGACACAACCCAGTTTTGTCGACAACGATGGCGGCCGGTTGCTCATCCTCACCAACGACGGCGCCCCCAACTACCGCCTGGTCTCCATCGACCCCCACCATCCCGAGAAGGATCACTGGCTCACCGTCATCCCCGAAAAACCCGAAGCCCTCCAATCCGTCAGCACCGGCGGCGGTTATCTCTTCGCCAGCTATCTGAAAGACGCCTCCACCAAGGTCTATCAATATACCTACAAAGGAGAGCTCGTCCGCGAGATCAAGCTCCCCGGAATCGGCACCGCCGGCGGTTTTGGCGGTGAGCACGACGACAAAGACTTCTTCTTTACCTATACCTCCTTCGCCTACCCCCCGAGCATCTTCCACTACGACATCGCCAGCGGGAAGACCACGCTTTTCCGGAAGGCGGAAGTAAAGTTCAACCCGGACGACTACCAGACGGACCAGGTTTTCTTTACCTCAAAGGACGGCGCCCGGGTGCCCATCTTCCTGACCTACCGCAAGGGTATGGTCCGCAATGGCGCCAACCCGGTGAAACTCTATGGCTATGGCGGCTTCCAGATCGCCATGACGCCCGCCTTTAGCGTGTCCAACGTGGTATTTATGGAGCAGGGCGGCATCTACGCCCAGGTCTCCCTTCGCGGCGGGAGCGAATACGGCGAAGCCTGGCATGAGGCGGGTATGCTCCACCACAAGCAAAATGTATTCAACGACATGATCGGCGCAGCCGAGTACCTGATCAAGGAAAAATACACCAGCACCGCCCACCTGGCCATCCAGGGCGGCTCCAACGGCGGCTTGCTGATCGGCGCCTGTATGACCCAGCGGCCCGACCTCTTCAAGGTCGCGATCCCGCAGGTCGGCGTCATGGACATGCTCCGTTTCCAGAAGTTCACCATCGGCTGGGCCTGGGTCACCGAATACGGGAGCAGCGACAAACAGGAAGACTTCGCCTATCTCTATGGTTATTCGCCCTACCACAACCTCAAACCCGGAACCGCCTATCCCGCCACTTTGGTCACGACCGCCGACCACGACGACCGGGTGGTCCCCGCTCACTCGTTCAAGTTCGCCGCCCGGCTCCAGGCCTGCAACGCCGGCCCCAACCCCGTCCTGATCCGGATCGACAGCAAGGCCGGTCACGGGGGCGGGAAGCCCACCGCCAAGATCATCGACGAGGCGGCCGACATACTGGCGTTTACGATGTATAACCTGGAAATGGAATTCAAATGATCCTCGTCACCGGCGCGAACGGTTTGCTGGGCCAGTTCCTGGTAAAAGTCCTGGTGGAAAACCATTGGGAGGTCCTGGCCACCGGCAGGGGCCCGAGCCGGCTATACTTCCCCGAAGACCTGGCCCTCCGGGGCGGAACCGCCTCCTATGTATACGCCGACATGGACTTCACCTCCGCGGCGGACGTCGCGCACACCCTCGACCGCTGGCAACCCACCGTCATCCTCCACGCCGGCGCCATGACCCAGGTCGACCCTTGCGAAGAGGACCCGCTGGAGTGCTACCGCGTCAACGTGGAAGGCACACAAATCCTACTCGAAGCCGCGGCCGCCCGCGGCGCCCGCTTCGTCTTCGTGTCCACCGACTTCGTCTTTGACGGCGCCGCCGGGCCGTACCGGGAAGAAGACACGCCCAACCCGATCAGCGCTTATGGCCGCAGCAAGCTGGGGGCCGAGCGCTGTGTCATGGCCGCTTCCCTGGACTGGTCCATCATCCGCACGGTACTGGTCTACGGTACACCGCTCAGCGGCACGCGCTCCAACATCATCAGCTGGACACGGTCCAGCCTCGAATCGGGGAAACGCATCCAGGTCGTCTGCGACCAATGGCGCACGCCCACCTACGTCGAAGACCTCGCCCTGGCCATCGAATCCGTTGTCCGGCTTAACGCCCGTGGTCTCTATCATATTTCCGGGAAAGACTTTATGACGCCTTACGACATGGCGCTCCGCACCGCCCGCCACCTGGGTCTCGACGAAACCCTCCTCACCCGCGTGGACGCCTCGACCTTCACCCAGCCCGGCCGCCGCCCCCCCCGCACCGGCTTTATCATCGATAAAGCGATCCGGGAATTGGGCTACGACCCCATATCCTTCGACGAAGGCATCGTCCGCACGCTCGGCCTCGCGGACCGCTAGCGCGCCGCCACCGCCCCGCCGCCATCGCGCCCCCTGGCCCCCGCCACCGCCCCCTTGTCAGGCAGAGCCTTCAGCAGCGCCATCATCGCCCAGTTCGTCGCCGTAGCCGAGATATACTGATTTTCGTCGTAGGGCGGAAAATCCGAATTGAAGAACGGCTGTATCGGATACGTCCGCGTCCGCACGATCCACGCCCCGCTCTCGTCCTGATCGGCCAACAGCCAGCGCACGCCCTTTTGGAAAGCCGCGTCATCGGCCCGCGTCGCCCCGCTTTCCGCCAGCGCATACAGTGCCTGCCCCGTCGCATACGCATCGCTGGCGAGCGTCGATAGCTGCGCCCACCCGCCATCGGCCCGCTGCAGGGCCAGCAGGCGTCCCGCGACCCGTTGCAGGTCGGCCTTCGCCCCCCCGGTCCAGTACAACCCCAGCAGCTGGAATACCAGCTCCTGCTGTTCATCGGTTTGCAGGGCCGAGAACCACGACCGCGCCTTCCCGGTCACCGTTTGTACCAGGGCCTTTTTTGACGGGCTGGCATATGCCTGGATAGCCTTGACCGACAGCGCCGTGAGGTGGGCATTGCCCACTTCCAGCGGAGGGCGGCTGTGTTCGGAGTGGAAGCCGCCGTCCGCGTCCTGTTGCCCGATCATATAGTCGACGGCCTTGTCCGTCCGCGCATCCGCGGGCGTCTTTGCCGCGTACAACGACATCATCATATACGGATTGATGAACTTGGCCTCTACAAAACCTTTGATGTGATTGAGGTCGCCGACCGCGTCGAGGTTGTTCTCCATCAGCGCCACCCTTTGCGCGGCGAACGTATCGCGCACCGGCACGCCTTTTTGCCCGCACAAGCCCTCCACCATCACGGTCATCGACGTCTGGTGACACGAGGCACAATGGTCGTGGCTCCGCGCAATAAAAACCTGTTCGCTTTTCAACAGCAGCGGCAGGCTTTTACCGACCGCGTCGCGGATCGCCGTATCCGCGGGAGGATGTACGCGTGTAAGCCCCATCCCAAGGCACGCGGTAGCCGCCACGGCTATGTATGTCTTTGCCAGCATATCTTAGTGTTTGAGCAGTTGAACCGATTCGGTATTCCCTTTGACCTGCGCCAGCGTAAGGGCATCCATCCCGTCCCTGGCCTTGTCCCGGATCCTGGCCCCACGGGCGATCAGAGTCTTCGTGACCCCCGGATTGTCGGTATTGGACATCTGGGCGAACATCAGCGGCGTATAACCCGTGGCGTTCCGGGCGTTCACATCCGCCCCGTGCTCCAGCAGGTACTCGCACGCCCGCAGGTCGTTGCTGACGGCCGCCGTCATGAGGGGCGTTATACCCACGGTATTGGGCAGGAACCCCCGGGGCAGCCCGACGTTGACCCGGGCCCCATGCTCCACGAGCAATGTCAGGACGCCGAAGTCGCTGTAGTATACACATTGGTTGATCGGGTAGTCCCCATCGTAGGCCGTGTCGTCGACCGGCAACCCCAGACCGATCAGGGCGCCCACCAGGGCGGTGTCCCCCGTGGCGGCCGCGTTATACATCAACGTGTTGTCGCCCGCGGCGTGCCGTGGATCGGCGCCATGGGCGATCATCAGCCTGAGCAGGGGCAGCGAGCCGGCGAAGTGCGCCAGCTTCACCAGCGGCGTAAAGCCTTCCTTCGAATACAGGTTGGGATTGGCGCCATGGTCCAGCAAGACCGAGGCCTTTTTTACCGAAGGGATGGCGAACCACAACGCCGTCAGGCTATCGGGGTTGACGTCATTCACCCTGGCGCCGTGGTGCAACAGGATCGTCATTTCTTCAGGGGTACCGCTCAGCGCGGCCAGCATTAGCGGCGTATATCCATCCAACGCCGCATTAGGGTCGGCGCCCTTTTTCAACCGCGCCTCGAGCTGCGCCGCATCACCCGATCGAATGATGCGCGCCATAAGCGTCGCATCGCCCGTCTGGCCGTGGGCAAGCCCGGTGATCAAAACAAAAGTGAGGTAAGCGAGCCATTTCATCCCCAAAATATAGCGCTATTTTAACGAGCCGCTGTGGTCGCCCGCGCCGTTAATCCTTCTTCACCGGCAACCTCACCTCCGCCATCATACACCGCGCGCTCCCGCCCCCATTCGTCTCAATCGCAGAAAGGTCCGCATGCAATATCCGGTTATATGACCCCAGTACAGCCACCTGCTCCCCCGTAAGCGACCCAAACGCCTGCGACGACATCACCAACAGCTTTTCCCCGGAAGCCCCCGATACCTGTAGCATATTCCCCGCAAAGCGCGCCATTTGCGTAAGTGTGATCAAAACAACCGCCTTCCCGGACAGACGAATCTGGTCCAGCACCATCGCGCGCTCCCGCGCATTGGAGATCGCGTCCGCGCAAATCACCACGTACGCGTCCGCAACGCACATCATCACGTTGGTATGGTAAATAGGTAGTCCGCCGGCGTCAGCGGCAGCGAACGTCACCGGCTGGAATTCCATCCGCCCGCAAAAGTCTTCCAGGACCTCCATATCGGTCCTCGGCGATAAACACGCATAGGCGATCCGCTGGTCGCGGTCGAGGACCATGCTCCCCGTACCTTCCAGGTAGCGCGATTTCGCTTCCCACCCGCTCAGGTCCAGCCGGCGGCGTATCACAAAATTCCGCGCGATCTCATCCAGCACCTCCTGCTTCCGCTCCAGGCGCCGGTTAGGCGCGAACATTGGGTACAACACCACCGTCCCGTCCGTATGAAAGGACACCCAGTTATTCGGAAAGATCGAATCCGGGGTATACGGCTCCGGCGTATCGTTCACCACCAGCACCTCCACCCCCGCATCCCGCAGCAGCGCCACGAAGACATCGAACTCCCGCTCCGCGACCGCCTGCGCATCCGCCGTGGCCTTCTCCTGGAACGCATTGTTCACGGCCGTCTGCTCGTTAAACGCGAAGTTCACCGGCCGGATCATCAAGATATGTGAAGTCGTTTGCATCAATCCCCGCGCCGCCGAAGGCGGCGCCGCTTTAGTCAAGGTCGTCGCGCAACAGCGGCAGACTCATACAATGAAATCCCCCCCGCGCCCGCGACAGCTCCGAAGACGGCATCAGGATCAACGTATCCGTCATCTCCTCCACGTGCAGCGTCCCGAGCTCCAACCCATTGATCACCTCCTCCGCCGTCAGGGTCTGAAACCCGGCGCGACGGAAGGCCTCCACCGTCTTGTCATTGCGATCATACCCCAACACCACGCCTTCCTTCAACGCCAGCAAATTGCAAGAATCGGTCCATTGTTCGCGCACGTCGAACGGGAACTCATTGTTGCCGGAATAGATAAACACCGTTTCCTCAGACGACCTCAAGTCAGAAAGCGAGACATCCACCAGCAAGTCTTCCAGGTTGGAAAAGTAAACCGGGTTCTCCACGTCGTCCCGACGGAACTGCGTAATATGCAGCTGGTCCTCCTTTCGACGGCCCTCCAGGATGCGCTGCACCGGGTCCGAGTCCTCGTTGGTGATTGCCTTTTTGGAGAAGTTGCCGAGCATCACCCAAACGTTCCGTTTTATCTGCGTAAAGATCGTGTCGATGTGCATATAGTCCCGCTTCTTCGGGATCCGTACGATGCTCACCTTGGACACGATGCCGCGCGCGAACAGCAGGTTCGTGACCTGGTAGGCCGCCTCCAGCGACGTCCGCTCGCTCACCCCCACCAGCACGTGGTCGGGCGTAACGACCATGATGTCGCCCCCCTCCAGGGTTACCTTTTTCTCGTCCCCGTCCTTGGGGAGGAGGAAGTGCTGGAAGGTCTCCGACAGCTCCAGCACGTTGGGGCGAAGCCTTTCGAAGAAAGGGTGATAAAAGAATATATACTTCGATAACAACGCCTCCCGGGTCCGCGCCTTTTTAGCCGGCTTATTCAATAAAAGATATTCCCCGATCACGATACCGATGTCGCGGGTGAAGATAAAATTCGGGATAGGGGGGAAGAGCATCTCCTTTTCGTCGATGCTGCCCGTGATAAAGACCGTCGCCAGCTGTGACGGTGTCAGGCCGACCAGGCGCCCCTGCGTCTGGAACGAGCAGCTTTCTATGGCGCAGACCGAGGCGATCAGCTGCATCCGGATTTCCCGGTTCTCCAGGATTTCCGCCAGGAGCCACTGGAGCTCGATCACCTTGTCCGATTTGAAAAACCCCGGCCGTCCCGGCTTATAGAACCCGCGCCCCGCGTCGTCGATTTCCGACAGCCTCCCCTGGATCCGCTCCGGGTCGAGAAAATACAGCAGGATTTTGGTATAATAATCGTACTCCTTACGCCTGATCGTGTCCAGGTGGACGATGTCCTCGAACAGCCAGTCCTGCGCCTTGGACGGCACCACCTTCCCCAGCCCGCTGTCCGGACTATGTACCAGCAGCTTCCGCAAACGGCCCACTTCCGAGGTAACCCGAACATCCGCCGTGCCTTCGACCTTCGAAGCGCTCTTCGCTTCCGATTGTTTGTTCGCCATGCCCGGCAAGCTAAGCCTTTTCCCTGATATTCTTTACCTTCGCCCCACTACACATGCCGATCAGTGACATACAAAAGCTTGTTGCTTCATACCCCCGAGTCCCCCTCACCGTGGACTGTGTGGTCTTCGGGTTTGACGACAACGCCCTCAAAGTGCTCCTTATTGAAAGCGACCTGACCGTATTCGAAGGCAAGTGGACCCTGCTCGGGGACTTCGTACAGGACAACGAAACCCTGGACGCCGCCGCGCACCGCATATTCCTCGGGCGCACCGGTATGTCCGACATCTACCTCGAACAGGTACGCGCCTTTAGCGATCCCCGCCGTCACCCGGGCGGCCGCGTCATCACCATGGCTTATTGTTCGCTCGTCAACATCCACCACCACACCCTGAGGAAGCTCGACAACAGCCTCCACTGGCACGATGCGAACGAAGTCCGCGACATGGCCTTCGACCACCAGGAGATCGTCCGGGCCTGTTACACCTGGCTCCAGAAGCGTATCCAGGAACACCCGCTGGGCATCAACCTCCTGCCCGACAAGTTCAGCCTCCGCGAGCTCCAGAACCTCTACGAGGCCATCCTCGACGTACGTCTCGACCGCCGCAACTTCCGCAAAAAGTTCTTTTCGATGGACTTCCTCATCGACACAGGCGAATACGAGGACGACGTCCCCCACCGCCCCGGCCGCCTCTACAAATTCGACTTCGATAAGTTCGAGCGCAAAAAGCGCAAGTGGATCGGCATAGACTTCGCCTGACCGGCGAGCTTATTCACGCGTCAGCGCGCCCCGCATCCCCCCGCCTCCCGACAGCCGCACGAAGTGCCCGCCCGCGTCGATGCGATAATGCCGCACGTCTCTCACGGCAAGCCGCTCGACCTTCCCCTCGTATTCCGCACCGACATACCGGAAGGGCAACGCGGAGACCGTAAAGTCCGTCGAAGGCGCGATAACGCACGTCAGCAACGGCTGCGACCAGCCGAAATGTCCCGCGACAGGCAGATGGTCGATACACTTACCATCCGGGCCGAAGGTGATTAGCTCGTACTCAGTGGACGATCGTATCAGGCTGTTTAGCTTCGCATCCGGTGAAGGGGGTGGAGGCGGTGTAAATGCCATGTCATTGTATACGTAGTCCATATAGATAACGGCGGTGTACGCGGAATTACCCTGGATTTTGGCCACATAAGACATGGCTTCTTCCATCCCCCTGCTCCAGTGCGCACGGTCCCGGGATGGGAGGAAATCGACAAAGCCCGTGCTGATGGGGGCAAAATCCCGTTGCTGCTCCATCCATGAGGTATCCATCGTGAGCGGCAGGGTCACTTCCGGAAAGCCCGCCAGGAAGGTATGCCAGCGCAGCTGTTTCCCGTCGACCGCCGCCGTTTTGACCGAATCATATACATTCATGAACCGGTCCCAGCCTCTCAGGTAGGTGAAAATCGTGTCTTTTAGAAAGCGCAGCGGCTGGTCATACCCGGCCGACAATGCCATCTTCATGTAATAGGCCGCGGAGTCCGGTAGCCAGATGTCGTAGGACCGGCTCGTATCCGGCTGGGCATACGCCGCGCACAAGCCATAATAGGCTTCCGATAACGGAACGAAGCGCAAGGCGCCCGCGATGTTAAATGCCGTGATCGCCTCCCGGTACTGCCGCCCCCGCAACAAAATATTCCCCAGCTGGAAATACCCCCCCGCCGATGGCGCCCTGCAAATAATGCTCTTCATCGTCCCGCTAGCCGCCTCCCAGGAAGCCGCGGTGTCTGCCGCGGAACGATAGCTTTCCCAGCGCAAGCTGTCCGACCCGGACACCGCCATTACGGCCCGGACCGAATCGATGTCGTATAACGCCGAGCGCGCCAGGACGGGCGTGGATCGCCGGCACCCGGACGTCAGCGACGCAGCAACAGCCAGCAAAGCGAAGGCACGCAAGGCGAACACACGCATAAAGTGAATTGTCCTATCAAATTAT